>DAOWJG010000144.1 GCA_030640485.1 Dehalococcoidales bacterium
AAGTATCGTTCTTTAAGTCGCTGACAATGATAGAGTTAACGGTAGCGCCCAGGACATCTATCACCGACTGCAACAGGTCATGAGTCAGAGGTCTCGGTACGGAAACATCCTGCAGTTTTACGGCTATGGCATCGGCCTCAGCGGCACCAATCCAGATTGGTAGATAGCGCTCCGCCTCTTTCTCTTTCAGGATCACCACCCGCTGATAATTCATCAGACTAACCCGAATACTATCAATCGTCATCTCTATCATAGCCATACCCTCCTTCTCAGGTAATCTAATTCTACTCATCATCACCACCACTGTCAACCAGAAGAGATAACAGTATTTGAAATTTAAGATAAAGAGCTATGGGTGAGTTTAATAACGAATAAGCCATCTCCAGAGTTGATAGACACAGTTCCTCCCGCAACCGTCAAGCTAAGCCACCAGAATTTATGGTATAATAAGTAGCCGAGTTGAGACCAAAAAGCTAAACTTAAAAGGAGGCCCCGCTTAATTATGCATGAAGGCCAAAAGGTCATTGTTTGGTTTGATGAGATTGCCAAAAAGGACATTCACACTGTTGGGGGGAAGGGAGCCAACCTCGGTGAGCTGACTAACGCCGGAATACCGGTTCCTCCTGGCTTCATTATAACCACCGCTACCTACTTTGACTTCCTAGAGCGAACCAAAATCACGGATAAGATTCGCCAACTATTACAGTCAACAGACGTTAATGATAGTAAGCAACTTCAGCAAATTGCAGAAAAGGTGCAGCAGGTAATTCTAGAGGCTAAGATGCCACCGGAACTAGCTACCGAGATTCGGGAAGCCTACGCAAAATTAGGCAGGGGCCTGGTTGCCGTCCGCTCCTCAGCTACTGCCGAAGACCTGCCCGAAGCCTCGTTTGCTGGCCTACAAAGCACCTTCCTTAATCTACGAAAAGAGGAGGAGGTGGTAGCCGCCGTTCAGGGATGTTGGGCATCCCTTTTTGAAGCCCGTGCCATCTTCTACAGAGAGGAGCAAGGCTTTGACCACCTTAAGGTAGGGATTGCCGTCCCGGTGCAAAGAATGGTGCAATCTGAAGCCTCCGGGGTTATGTTTACCATTGAACCGGTAACTAGTGATACCAGCAAAATCGTTATTGAAGCGATATATGGTCTGGGTGAAGCCATTGTTTCGGGAGAGGTAAATCCTGACCTGTACGTTATCGATAAGGAAAGACTAAAGATTAGCTCCAAAAAATTGAGTCGACAGGACCGTAAGCTAATCAGAAACCTGAAAGCCAGCGAGCAAAATACGAATATCTGGGCACCAGTCCCGACCTCAGAGCAGGCCCAGCAGAAATTAGCCGATGCCGACATAACTAAGCTAGCCTGGATTGGGAAACAGATAGAATACCACTATGACTTCCCTCAGGATATTGAATGGGCCAAGGAAGGCAAAAAAATCTTTATTCTGCAAACCCGCCCGGTAACTACCATCAAAGAAACCACCGGGGTTGAACCGGAAATCAAAGCCCCGGTGCTTCTCTCCGGGGTAGCTGCTAGCCCCGGCATAGCCTCAGGACCAGTAAAAATAATTTCTGACGCCTCCAAAATAGACCAGGTATACGAGGGCGACATTCTGGTTTCGGAAAAAACTACTCCCGACTTCGTACCAGCCATGAAAAGAGCCGCCGCCATTCTAACCAACCGGGGGGGCAGAACTGCCCACGCCGCCATTGTCAGCCGAGAGCTAGGTATCCCCTGCGTCGTCGGTGCCGAAGCGGCAACAACTACCCTGACCAATGGACAGGTAATCACGGTTGATGGCTCGCACGGCAAGATATACAACGGTAAAGTAACTAGACGAATAAAAACCGCTTCTGTTTCCAGCCTCTTCCAAGAATCGATTAAGACCAGAACTAAGGTCTACGTCAATCTAGCCCAACCTGAGCTGGCAGACAAAGTCGCCACCCATAATGTAGACGGTGTCGGCCTCCTACGCGCCGAATTCATGATGGCCCATATCGGTGAGCACCCCAACTATATGATTAGCCAGAACCGGGGTAACGAATTTATTTTTAAGCTCGCCGAAGGTATAACCACCTTTGCCCAGGCCTTTAGTCCCCGCCCGGTAGTCTATAGAACCAATGACTTTAAGACCAACGAGTACCGGGCACTCACCGGCGGTGAGAAATACGAAGAGGTTGAGGAAAATCCCATGCTGGGTTACCGGGGAGCCTCTCGCTATATCAAGGACATTGATGTCTTTAAACTAGAACTAGCCGCTATCAAAAAGGTAAGACAGAATTATCCTAATCTGTGGGTCATGATCCCTTTTGTCCGAACTGTTAAAGAGCTTGAGACAACAGTAAACATTATGAAATCAGAAGGACTAAAGAGGTCAAAAGATTTCAAAATCTGGATGATGGTTGAGGTGCCATCCAATATCTTTCTTCTGGAGAAATTCCTCGAAGTTGGTATTGACGGCATATCCATCGGCTCCAACGATCTGACCCAGCTTATTTTGGGGGTTGATAGAGATAATGCCATACTCGCTAAGGAATTTGATGAGCGAGACGAAGCGGTGCTCATGGCTCTAGAAAGGGCGATTAAAGTATCCAAGAGTATGGGGGTTACCTCCTCTATTTGTGGCCAGGCACCCTCAGTATATCCCGAGATTACGGCAAAACTGGTGGGGTGGGGCATTAACTCGGTGTCGGTAAGTCCGGATATGATTGGCGTCACCCGAGAGATAATTGCTAAAGTAGAGGCAAAACTGAAACTTAATGATTAGCCGGCTTAATATCCGCCAGATGACTGAAGAAAGGGAGGAGGGCCTCTCGCCCAAGGCAGCGAAAAGTAAGCTATCACGAGGTCGCCTCAGGCCAGAAGAGCCCTGCCCGATACGCACTGCCTTTCAGCGTGACCGGGACCGCATCATCCACTCCAAGGCCTTCCGCCGCCTCAAGCACAAGACACAGGTTTTCATTGCTCCATTGGGTGACCATTACGTCACCCGCCTTACCCACACCCTGGAGGTTTCTCAGATAGCCCGCACCATAGCTCGTGCCCTAAACCTCAATGAGGATTTGACGGAAGCTATTGCCCTCGGTCACGACTTAGGACACACCCCTTTCGGACATGTGGGCGAGGATGTGCTAGATGAGCTCTACCCCCACGGCTTTAGGCATAATGAGCAAAGCCTGCGCGTTGTTGACCGGCTAGAAAATGAGGGCCACGGGCTCAACCTTACCTGGGAGGTGAGAGACGGCATCCTGAATCACTCTAAAACAAGGCTAGAAACTCTGGAGCAGGACTGGGGAACGGTAAATACCTTAGAGGGTGAGGTATGTAAAGTCGCCGATATTGTAGCCTACATTAACCATGATATCGGTGATGCCGTAAGAGCCGGCATTATCACTGAGGGCGATTTGCCACTTTCCGCCATTACGGTATTGGGCTTATCCCATTCACAACGCATCAATACTATGGTCTGTGATATTATTGACTACTCGTGGGCCGCCACCGGTCGTGATACCCAAGGAAGCCAAACTATTGGGATGAGCCACGATGTTCTGGAGGCAACCGACACCTTGCGTAAATTCCTTTTTGACCGAGTGTATGACATACGCTCCGCCCAGGAGGAAGCAGAAAAGGCAAGAGAGGTAATTCGTCTGTTATATCAATACTTTAAGGAGCATGAACAAAAACTGCCGCCAGAGTACCGCCTCTATGGTAATGAGACGGAACGCAGGGTGGTTGACTATATCGCCGGCATGACCGACCACTACGCCCTGAGGCTCGCTGAAGAGCTGGCACTGGTGAAAAAGGGAGGGTTAAACTAACGAAGCTCGCTTATAGAAGTAGCAAGTTAGGAAGATGAGGGTATAGATGAGCGTTACCGATGAAGTAAAGCAGAAAATTGACATCGTTGAGGTCGTCAGCCAGTATACCTCTTTAACTAAATCAGGGCGAACCTTTAGGGGGCTGTGCCCGTTTCACAGTGAAAAGCACCCCTCATTCTTTGTCTACCCCGAGCAGCAGAGCTGGCACTGCTTTGGTGCCTGCAATACCGGCGGCGATGTCTTCTCTTTCATTATGAAAAAAGAGGGCACCACCTTCGGGGAGGCGCTACGCCTTATGGCGGAGAAGACCGGGGTTAGCCTACCCTCAAGATTTGAGTCAAGTGCCAAGAGAGACGAGAAAGAAAGACTATACCAAATTAATGAGGCGACCGCTCAATATTTTCACGATTTGCTCTTAAGTTCCAAGGCCGGGGAAAAGTCACGAGACTATGTTACCCATCGGGGCCTGTCACTGGAGACCATCGCCAGCTTTAAACTGGGCTACAGTCCCGGAAGCTGGGAAGCACTACAGCAACACTTAATGGATATCGGCGATGCCAAAGATGAACTACTGGCCGCTGGCTTAATAATAGAGGGCGAGGGAGGCGGAACCCATGACCGCTTTCGCAATCGGCTGATGTTCCCGGTATGTGATATCAGAGGACACGTCACCGGTTTTGGGGCGAGGGCACTTGATGACTCAATGCCTAAATATCTTAACTCTCCCCAGACGATAGTCTTTGATAAGAGCCGTAACCCCTATGGGATAAACCTGGCGGCATCGGCTATCAGGCAGCAGGACGTAGCCGTGATTGTTGAGGGCTATATGGATGTCATCACCGCCCACCAGAACGGCTTCAACAATGTGATTGCCTCTATGGGAACCTCAATTACCGAGAAGCAGGTCAGCATCCTGAAGAGGCTGACCCCAAATATAGTCTTAGCCCTTGATGCTGACGCCGCCGGAGAGGAAGCCATGCTACGGGGTATCGGCTACGAAAATATTCTTAATGCTGAGGTGAAGGTTATTACCCTACCTCAAGGCAAAGACCCGGACGATGTTATTAAAGAAGATGCTAAAACCTGGCAAAAGCTACTCGGGGAAGCCCTACCTATCGTCGATTACACCTTCAACATGGTTACTTCCAGTCTTGACCTGACTACAGCCAGGGACAAGACTTTAGCCGTGGGTAAGCTGCTGCCCATTATCGCTGAGATAAAGGGCACGGTGCGCCAGGCTCATTATTTACAGAAGCTAGCTCGCCTGGTCAATGTAACCGAACGCCATCTGGAAGCGGAGTTAAGAAGAATTAAGCCAAGCCCGAGTCGACGCCAGAATGAAGAGCCAAAACGAGAATCCATCGCCCAAACGCTGCGTTCCCTCTGGTCCAGCCCAGTTGAGGAATACTGCCTGGCCCTCCTGTTCCAGCACCCTGCGCTTAAAAGTCTAAGCCAGCAGCCCTCACCCGAATATTTCCAAAACAGTGAAAACCGGGCTATATTTAGTGCCTGGCAGCAAGCTAGTGACCTATCATCGCTCAAGGATAAGCTTGACCCCGCAATTTGGGGGCATCTTGATTACCTGCTTAGCTACCTAAAGAAAAGGGGGGTGCCGACCAACCAAATTGAGGCGAGGTATGTAAACTGCGTCCTCCGCCTGAGAGAAGAATTCCTCCGCAACTTAGAGGTAAAAAGAGGGGCGGCATTAGCCCTGGAAGCCGAGCTAGGCGGCACTACTGCCGAGCTGGCCAAGCTTGAGGAACAAGGAATAGAAGTCAGCACTCAACTTGGTGAAGTCTTTAGTCAAAAACGAGGTAAGAGCCAAGGAGTTGAGCCATGAACCTAGGAAACACCAAGGAGTCTCCAGAGTCCTCATCCCAAAATCATAATGATGAGGCGCTACCTACCACAGAAAGGCTAACCAGTGAGCTCCACCCCCAGGCAGCTTCTGGGTTAGAAACACCACTAGTGCAACCGGAAGAGCAAGAGATAGCTGATGACCCGGTTCGCATCTACCTTCATGAAATCGGTAGAGTGTCCCTTCTCACCGCTAAGGATGAACAGATTCTATCCCGAAGGATAGCGGAGGGTAAACGCATCAGCAAAATCAAGAAAGCCTACCTAGAGAGCTACCGAAGGTATCCTTCGGCAACTGAGATAATACTCACCATGCTCAAGGAACTAGGACAAGCTTCGGCTATCATCCGTCCCCTTCTAGAACAGATTGATTTAGCCCCTACCACCAGCTTCAGGGAGACCATCTCCAATGATAAATTGCGCGGCAGTATTGATGGTGAAATAACCCAACCTTTACTCCAGACTATTACCTCCCGGACAGATATTTCCATGCCGGAAGCAGAACAACTCCTTATTAACGTTTCCCTAGATAGTAGACTGCTATCCGAGGAAGTCCTCAATGCCATCGGAGACAGTATTTCTCTAGCTGACCTAGCAGACCTAGTAACCAGCGACAATTTCATTAATTCCATTCAGGGTTATGATAGGCAACTCAAAGCCTACCTGGATAATATTGAGCGTGAGGCGGAACAAGCCGAAAACCACCTTATCAGAGCTAACCTGCGTTTGGTGGTCAGCGTCGCCAAAAAACATGTTGGCCGAGGCATGTCACTCCTTGACCTCATTCAAGAAGGGAATATCGGGCTAATCAAAGCCGTGGAGAAATTTGACTATCGCCGAGGATATAAATTCAGCACCTATGCCACCTGGTGGATTCGCCAGGCTATCACTCGATCTATTGCTGACCAGGCTCGCACTATTCGCGTCCCCGTCCACATGATTGAGACCATCAATAGACTACTAAGAACAAGTCGCCGCCTCGCCCAGGAACATGGACGAGAGCCTACCCCCAAAGAAATCGCTGAGGAAATGGCCACCCCTCCCGAAAAGGTCAGAGAGATAATCAAGGTAGCCCAACTACCCTTATCGCTGGAGTCGCCGATAGGTGAGGAGGAGGATAGCCACCTAGGTGACTTTATTGAGGACCGTAATGCCCTGCCACCCCCCGATGCCGCCTCCCGACAGCTGCTCAAGGAGCAAATCGACGACGTGCTATCCACCCTTACACCCCGCGAGCAACGGGTACTACAGCTTAGATTTGGGCTTGAAGACGGGCGAAGCCGCACCCTGGAGGAAGTGGGTAAGGAGTTTAGCGTAACCAGAGAGCGAATCCGCCAGATTGAAGCTAAGGCGCTCCGTAAGTTACGCCACCCCAGCCGAAGCCGTAGATTAAAGGATTACCTGGAGTAATAAAAACTGCGCTTCATCAGTATGCCAGCCCGGTCTGCTTAAGTAACTGCGTATGATGCGCAGGAGCAAGAGACAATCAGACCTCTATTGGAAGATTACCGTATTTGTCGATTAGCTCCACCACCCGACCCACCCGGTTGATATCACCGTCAAAGGGAAGGTTATCCCCCATACCCACGATGAAGTTATCGCCGGGGGCTATCTCCTTAAAGAGACTCTTAACATAATCATCGAACTCCCTGTCGCTGTACTGGCTGGGCTCAAATAGCACTGCCGGTATCCCTCCCCAGATAGTTACCTTATCACCCCAGGCTTCTCTCAACTCGCCGGTAGTGACCGAGGTCATCGGTACCGGGCTCCAGGCCTCAGCGACATCAACGCCAGTTTCCAGGAAGAAGGGGATTAGTCGCTTCATCTCGCCGTCGGCATGAACCTGCGTTACCTTCCCTCGGGCGTGAAGATAGTCCGATGCCTCCTTAAGCCAGGGTATAAAATATTTTTTGAAAACTGGCGTATGAAACTCATCACTCCAGTTGCCACACAGTAAGGGCATTTCCACCGGTGACTCAGCCAGTATCTCAAGCTTCCTCTTGGCTAACTCCCCCTCCAGCTCACAGAGCCGCTCCACCTGAGCCGGGTGGTCATGCAGCTCGTAGAAGAATACCTCATAGCCAAGCCAGTAACGCATGACCTGTTGCATCGGCGAATAGAGGTCCATACCGGTCATCACCAGCCCCTGTTCGCCCATCATTTTCTCCTTCTCGAGGTACTCGCTGAAGTCGGGAACCAGCCTGGTATGCCCCAGGATATACTCAATCGCCGGGTAATCCGGCTCGCTTTTAAACGGATGGTCAACCTCATAGACAATCCAGGGGCCTTCCTCAGGCGTAAAGACCGTTTTCTGACTAACGGTGCCCACTGGCGTCCGCCATTCCGTTGTCGTGTAGGGAGGGTCTTCCTGGATAACAACCTCAAGGTCATCATACTCTATCTTCCAGATACGAAGGTGACGGAGTTGAGCTCCAGCACCCTGATCACGCAGAATTTCGACCATGTTCCAGCCCTGATATTTCTCAGGCAGGGTTCCGTGCCCGTAATGGTAATTATACCAGACGTCAATGCGAGCCCCGAAGGGCAGCTTATCTACCGCCTGCTGGCGCGCCGCGGCTAGAATCCTAGCCTTGTGTGACATTACCAATGGCTTTGCCTCCTCTGAAATCTGTGTGGGGCAACAGACCTCATTTCCCAATCAGTCTGCGGCACAGTTCAATAGCTGCGCCACCGTCGGCACCATATCCATCAGCCCCTATCCGGTCGGCAAAATGCTGGGTTACCGGGGCGCCCCCAACAACCACCTTCACTCCCTCACGAATACCCGCCGATTTAAGGGCACCTACAGTTGCTTCCATACCCGGCATAGTGGTTGTCAGCAAAGCGGAAAGACCGAGTATGTCGGGACTGTGCTCCTTGGCAGCGGTGACGAACCGCTCCACAGAAACATTAGTGCCCAAGTCAATAACCTCGAAGCCAACCCCCTGCAAAAGCATACCGACCAGGTTCTTGCCAATGTCGTGAATATCACCGGCCACGGTCCCAATTACGACTCGCCCGATAGTAATTGCTCCTGAATCCGCAAGTAGTGGACGTAACACGCTAAGTGCCCTGGTCACCGACCGAGCCGCCAGTAACATTTCGGGGATGAAGAATTCCCCCGAACTGAACCTATCACCGACGATAATCAGGCCGGCCTGCAGCCCTGAGGTTACAATGTCGGCTGGATTTACCTTCTGTGCCAGTGCTTCCTCGACCAGCCGCACCGTTTTTTCATCATCACCCTCAATAACCGCCTGCTTAACCTGAGCAAAGTCAACCAACTCGTCACCTCCGATTAAAGCTAAATGTTGCTTCAGAAGGAAATGGGCTAACAGCTCCCTATGAGACTGCCCTAGAGGATTAGTATAAATGGCGCTCACGAGGATGTCAACAAAGCTATGACTACCCCTTTTATCTTGTAATCCTTCAATTAAAACCGCTATAATAGACAAGAGCTAAACCAGACACTAATCCAGCCTAACAAAAACATCTCAGCTACTTAAAGTGTCATTAAATATCAAGCCGGGAAGATTATGGAGATAAAAAAGGTGGGGGTAATTGGTTGTGGAGCCATGGGGAGTGGTATTACCCGGGTGTGTGCCCGGTCAGGTTACCAGGTGGTGGTCTCGGAAATAAACGACGAACTTCTAAATAAGGGGCTGTCATCGATTAGCTCCGCACTGACCAGGAGAGTGGCTAAGGGTGAGCTTTCCCAACCAGACAAGGAGGCTATATTGGGCCGCATCCAAGGCACTACCAATACTCAGGACCTTAGCTCCTGCGACCTGGTGATAGAATCGGCTAGCGAGAACATAGAGCTGAAGAAGAAGATATTCGCTGAGATGGATAGAATATACCCCAAGCACACTATCCTGGCGACCAATACCTCCTGCCTATCAGTGACTGACATGGCTATGGCCACCAAGAGGCCGGAAAAGGTGGTGGGGCTGCACTTTATGAATCCGGCACCAGTTATGAGGCTGCTCGAAATTGTCAAGACTATCGTCATCAGCAGGGAGACTCTTGAAACCAGCCAGCGCTTCGGAGAATCCCTGGGGAAAACTATCATCACCGTCCAAGACTCCCCGGGCTTTATTGAAAATCGGCTACTGGTGCCTTTCCTGCTCAACGCTATCCGCATGTTAGAGACGGGCATCGCCACCAGAGAGGATGTTGATACCGCTATCAAGGGGGGGTTAAATCACCCCATGGGACCACTGGCGCTAGCCGATCTTATTGGTCTTGACATCGTGCTTTTCATCGCTAATGCCATGTACGAAGAACTCAAAGACCCTCAATATATCCCCCCCGTCCTACTGAAGAAGATGGTTACCGCCGAAAGGTTGGGACGCAAGTCGGGGAAGGGATTCTATGAATATAGATAAAAGCCTCTTTACTGGCTCATAACCGTGACTAGGCTTTTTAGTCGCTAATACCAATGAGGGAGAATTTCATGAAAGAAGTGGTTATTGTTAGCGCTGTCAGGACAGCAATTGGTAACTATGGCGAAACGCTACGCAACACGCCGGCAGTAGAGCTAGGTCGCCTCGTCATAAAGGAAGTGCTTAAAAGGGTAGGCCTGCGCCCCAAGAGAGACCCCGGGGTCTTAAGTTATGCCCCCGAGGTGTTTAAGGATACCGGTTTAATTGAGCTGGAGAAAAGACACTTCGACTGGGATGACTCCCTGAAAGAGATTAGGATTGACGAAGTCATTATGGGGAATGTTCTCCAGGCCGGTCAAGGTCAAAATGTTGCCCGCCAGGCAGCAATCTACGCTGGTATCCCCAAGGAGATACCAGCCTATACGGTAAACAAGATCTGCGCCTCTGGAATGAAGTCAGCCACCCTGGCGTCCCAATCAATAATGATTGGTGACGGTGAAGTATTTATCGCTGGCGGCATGGAGAATATGAGCGCTGTTCCCTATTACATGCCTAAGGCCAGATGGGGCGCCAGAATGTTCAACGCCGAGATGATTGATGGCATGGTCTATGATGGATTGTGGGAGATATTCTATAATTATCATATGGGGATAACTTCGGAAAATATCGCCGAAAAGTATGGCATAGCCCGAAAGGAGCAGGATGAATACGCCCTAATGAGCCATCAAAGAGCCATAGCCGCCATAAAGGACGGTATTTTTAAGAAGGAGATAGTGCCGGTTAAAGTAAAGCAGAGGCGAGGAACCAAGCTATTTGATACTGATGAGCACCCCCGAGAAACCTCTTTAGAGGAGCTAGCCAAACTACCGCCGGTATTTAAGCAGGATGGCATGGTAACCGCCGGTAACGCCTCAGGAATAACCGACGCCGCCGCTGCCCTCCTCATAATGTCGGCAGAAAAAGCCAGGGGGCTAGGCCTAGAGCCGATGGCTACCATCCGCACCTATGCCGCCGGCGGTGTTGACCCCGCCTACATGGGTCTGGGCCCGATTCCAGCCATCAAAAAAGCCCTGAAGCTGGCCGGACTCAGCCTAAAGGATATTGACCTGGTGGAATTAAATGAAGCCTTTGCCTCCCAGGCGATTAGCGTGATTAGAGAATTAGGGCTGGATTTAGCCAAAACAAATCCCCACGGCAGTGGTATTTCCCTGGGGCACCCGATAGGCTGCACCGGCGCTAGACTCATAGTTACCCTCATCCATGAGATGATACGCCGCGACCTAGCACTTGGGCTGGCGACTTTGTGTATTGGTGGCGGTCAGGGAATGGCCATAATTCTAGAGCGGAAGTGACCCTACACTAAGAAGGCGCGCTTAGTTTGAGTTAAACTATCAAACCTATGGTGGCAGCATCTAGAAGGATGAAGCATCAATTAAAGGATGGGGCATCAGTCACCGGCTTTGGCATCATTGCTGATGACCTCACCGGGGCAATGGATACCGGGGTGGGCTTTATAAGAATGGGGCTTGATACCATTCTCACCTTCAGTGGTAAACTGCCCCCCGAAGCTAACGTAATAGTAATCAGCACCGATAGTAGGGGCGACGACCCCGAGACAGCCTATCGGAAGGTGAAACGACAAGCCCGTAAACTCAGCGGCTTATATGTCTATAAGAAGATTGACTCTACCCTTCGGGGTAACATTGGCTCAGAACTAAAGGCGGTGATGGACGCACTGGGCGCCGCAAAGGCCATAGTCTCTCCAGCCTTTCCCGCCAATAAGCGCACCGTAGTCAACGGGAGATTGCTGGTTGAAGACGTGCCGGTAGACAAAACCTCTTTTGCTAAAGACCCTGCTTTTCCGGTTACCGAGGCTCATATACCTACGCTACTACGCAGGCAAGGTGGCTTTTCCGTGGGCAGCGTAAGCCTAGATGATGTAAAGAAGGGGCCAGCTCACCTCAGCCGGCAGATAGCCAGTAGCCAAGAGCCGGTTATCGTGGCTGACGCCACAGAACAACTTCACCTCAGGTATATTGCCGAGGCTTTAGCTACGATGGCTAGCTCCTGGCTACCCTGTGGCTCAGCGGGACTGGCTATAGAGCTACCCCCTGCCCTTGGTTATAGAGCCAGCAGTATGAAACCGGTTGCCCCAATGGTAAGCCGGAAGCCAGTGCTAGCCGTGGTCGGTAGCCGCCATGAAGCTACCGTGAGACAGCTTAAGATGGCGGAGACCTACCTCAAGCTGCCTCTAATCTCGGTTCAACCAGACGAATTTGTTTCCCGGCAGGGCCGACTCGTCAAACTGAACCAGCTGGCTAGGGAAGTTGACAATCTCATAAATTATGGGCAGAGTATTATTATCACCTCAGCCCGGAGCCGGTATGTGCCAGTTCTGAAGGAGCCTACGGCTAGGCTCCTAGCTAGAATCGCGGTTAGAGCTATTAAGCGGCAGAACTTGGCTGGGCTTTTTCTAACCGGGGGTGATGTTGCCCGAGAGACATGTAAAGCCCTGGGAGTTAGCGGGGTAAGAATCCTGAAAGAGCTTGAACCAGGCGTTATCGTAGGTGAGATACTAGGCGGCACCAAGAACGGATTGAGGATTGTTACCAAGGCGGGAGGCTTTGGCAGCGAGGCGGCGATAGTTGACGCTATTTACTACCTGGAAAGGAACGAAAGGTGGCACCGAAAAGAAAACCGATAATGGGCATAACGATGGGTGACCCGACCGGCGCCGGTCCGGAGATTATTGTCAAGGCGCTAAGTTCTGCCGAAATTCGGGGGCGATGCCAAGCCGTAGTTATTGGCGACGCCGCCGTAATGCGCGCTGCGGTAGAGATAGTAAGAATACCCGCAGAAATTAAAACTATTAAAAATATCGGCGAAGCCCAGTTCGCCGATGGCGTTATTGAAGTTATTGACCTCGGGAATGTGAATATGGAGACACTGGTGCGGGGACGGATAGCGGTGATGGGTGGGGCCGCCGCCTACGCCTATGTTGAGATGGCTGCCAGGTTGGCACTAGGCGGGGAGATAGAGGCTATCGTTACCGCCCCACTCAATAAGGAGGCATTAAACAAGGCAGGGTATGCCTACTCGGGTCACACTGAAATTCTGGCTCATCTGTGCGGTGTAAGCGACGTGGTGATGATGCTCGCGGCCGGGAACTTGAGGATAGCCCATGTTACCACCCATGTTTCACTACGGCAGGCCTGCGAGTTAGTAACTAAAGACCGAATCATGCGCGTCCTTGAGCTGAGTAATGAAGTGGTAAAGCGGATGGGAATTGCTGAGCCACGTTTAGTCGTCGCCGGGCTTAACCCTCATGCTGGGGAAGGTGGCTTGTTCGGCAATGAGGAGCCGGCACAGATATTACCGGCGATAGAATCAGCCAGAGCCTTGGGGCTGAATGTGACCGGACCACTACCGCCCGATACCGTATTCCTTCGAACCTTACACGGGCAGTTTGATATCGCTATCGCTATGTACCATGACCAGGGGCACATCCCCATGAAGATGGTTGGTTTTGACGAGGGGGTGAATGTGACCCTGGGTTTACCCATTATCCGGACCTCGGTGGACCACGGAACTGTCTTTGGTAAGGCAGGGAAAGGCACCGCTAATCCACGGAGTCTGATTGAAGCCATAAAACTGGCGGCCAAAATGTGCCAGGGATAAGGTATCTCTGGGCTGTTTTAGCCTTGACCGGTACTAAAAGAGGGGAAGGAGTCCTAGCTATGTCCAAGAAAATTGGTTTTATTGGGCTCGGCATCATGGGGATGCCCATGGCCCGCAACTTACTTAAGGCCGGTTTTGAGGTCGTCGCCTATAATCGCACCGCGTCCAAGGCGGAAGCATTAGCCAGAGAAGGCGCCCGAAAGGCTGATTCACCTAAGGAATTAGCTGAGGAGTGCCCGGTAGTCATTACCATTGTTTCTGATACACCAGATGTGGAGGCAGTAATTCTAAGTAAGGACGGTGTTATCGAGGGCATCAAACCCGGCTCAGTGGTCATCGATATGAGCACCATTTCCCCCAGGGCAACCCAAGATATTGCCGCATGCCTTAAGGAAAAGGGCGTTGCCATGCTGGATGCTCCGGTGAGTGGCGGTGATGTTGGTGCCATCAAGGCAATGCTTTCTATCATGGTAGGTGGTGATGCTGAAGTCTTTGAGCGCTGCCGACCAATCCTTGAGGCGATGGGGAAGAACATCGTCCATGTTGGCGCTAGCGGTATGGGGCAAACCGTAAAGCTAATGAACCAGATTCTCCTGGTCGGCTGTCTCATCGGCGTGGTCGAGGCTCTAGTATTCGGGCAAAAATCAGGTGCTGACCTGGAGAAAGCCATTAGCGCCGTTAAGGGTGGTGCCGCCGGTTCTTGGGTACTAAGTAACCTGGGGCCGCGGATTATCAAACGAGACTTTAAGCCCGGGTTCTTTACTGACCTCATGCAGAAAGACCTCAACCTGGTTATGGGAGCCGCTGCAGAAATGAAGCTTCCCCTCCCGGTAACCAGCTTCATCAACCAGATGTATTACTCACTTCAGTGCTCCGACGACGGCAAGAGTGCCTGTTCAGCCTTGGTTAAGGTGCTGGAGCGCATCGCCGGTGTCGAAGTCGGGCAACCAGAAACCAGATAAAAGAGCCAGACATTACTGTCAGGAGAGTGAGAATGCTATGAAGTTACCCCTGTGGGAACCATCAGAGGGGCATAAGAGAAACGCCAATATAACCAGATTCATCGGTCTGGTTAATGAGCGATACGCAACAAAAATAGACTCATTTAATGGGCTTCACCACTGGTCCATTAACAATCTGAATGAATTCTGGGCGCTGGTGTGGGAGTTTTGTGAAATTAAGGCTTCCAAGCCCTACGATACCGTTTTGACTCCGACTGAGCGGATGATGGACACCAAATGGTTTCAGGGTGCCCGCCTCAATTTCGCCGAGAATCTGCTCCGCTACCGGGATAATCGAACCGCCCTCATCTTCAAGGGCGAGACACAAGAAACCGTGAGTAGCATTACCTACGCTGAGCTCTATAACGAAGTAGCCCGCCTGTCAAAATCTCTACGGGAATCAGGGGTTAAGGCAGGCGACCGAGTGGCCGGATTCATGCCCAATATGACGGAAGCCGCTATCGCCCTGCTGGCCAGCACCAGTATTGGTGCTATCTGGTCATCCTGCTCACCCGACTTCGGCACTAAAGGGGTTCTGGACCGCTTCGGTCAGATAGAACCAAAAATTCTCTTCACCGCTGATGGCTATTTTTATAGTGGGAAGACCTTCGATTCCCTGGAACGAGTTAGCAGCCTCTTGAAGGAACTCCCGTCTATTCAGAAGGTAGTGGTTGTCCCTTATGTTAAGAGGAAGCCGGATATTAGCTCAGTCCCCAATTCAATTTACTATGAGGATTTCCTATCGCCGGAAGCCGAGCCCCAAATCCAATTCGAGCCACTCCCCCCTGACCACCCCCTATATATCATGTTCACTTCAGGGACTACGGGCCTGCCCAAGTGTATCGTCCAAGGAGCCGCCGGGATTCTCGCGGTACACCTAAAGGAACTAAAGCTAGAAATTGATGTTAAACCGGGGGACATTATCTTTTACTTTACCACCACCGGTTGGATGATGTGGACCTGGCTGCTGAGTTGCCTAGCCTTAGGCAGCACTGTGGTACTCTATGATGGCTCACCCTTCTACCCTGACTCCGGAACCCTCTGGAAGCTAGCCCAGGAGGAAAAGGTAACGATTTTTGGGACCAGTGCCCGCTACCTAGCCGGACTTGAGAAGCTTGGAGTTAAGCCAGGTAAGGAATATGATATGAGCCACCTGAAGACGGTCCTCTCCACCGGCTCGCCTCTTTCGGTGGAGAGTTTTGAGTTTGTCTATCGAGATATTAAATCGGATGTGCGACTGTCGTCTATTTCGGGGGGCACTGACATCAACGGACTGTTTCTGACGGGAAACCCCATTGGTCCGGTCTATGCTGGGGAACTCCAGGCTCTAAGCCTAGGAGTAGCTGCAAAATGCTTTGACCCCGAAGGAAAACCGGTGCTAAACCAAAAGGGCCAGCTTGTGGTCACTACCCCCTACCCCTCCATGCCCCTCTACTTCTGGAATGACCCGGATAAAGAGAAATACCAAAGCGCCTACTTCGATGTCTATCCTGATGTGTGGACTCACGGAGACTATATTGAAATTACTGATACCGGGATTATTATCTACGGACGCTCGGATACTGTCCTCAAGCCCGGAGGGGTAAGGATTGGCACCGCCGAGATTTACCGTCAGGTAGAGGCCCTGGACGAGGTTATCGATAGCATTGTAATCGGACAGGATTGGGAGGGCGACATGCGGGTTATCCTGTTTGTAAAGCTAGCTGAGGGGGTAGAGCTAACTAGCGACCTGGTTAACAAGATAAAAACCACCATCAGGAAGAATACCACCCCCCGTCATGTTCCCGCCAAGATTATAGCTACTACCGACATTCCCTATACCATCAGCGGGAAAAAGGTAGAAATGGCAGTAAGAAATGTGATTCACCACGAGGCGGTTCCCAATATAGATGCCCTAGCCAATCCAGAATCGCTTAAACTCTACCAAAACCTTAAAGAGCTTGAATCATAATACCTAAATTAAGGAGGAGTATGACAGCTTACACTATTGACTTTGAGCCCGTCGGTCGCCGCGGTCAGTGTCAGGATGGTAAATCCCTTCTAGACTGTGCCCGCCAGCTCGGGGTGGATATTGTGAGTCTATGCGCCGCTAGAGGGACGTGTCACGCCTGCAAGGTTAAAGTCTTAGCCGGAGCTGTCTCCGAAACAACGGCTAGTGAGCGGGAGGTCTTTTCATCTCAAGAACTCGCTGGTGGCTGGCGCCTTGCCTGTCAAACCTATCCCACCAGTGATGTCAGAGTCAGTGTGCCCGCCGAATCGATGACCACCCCCCAGCGCACCCAGGTGGAAGGGCTGGAGATAACGGTTCGCCCGGAGCCACCCGTTCATGCCTACCAGGTGAAGCTACCGGCTCCGTCGCTATCGGACCTGAGGTCCGATAGCGAGCGCCTGCTAGAGACGCTAAATCAGCAGCACCAGCTACACTGCAGCACGATTGACATTGATGTCCTGCGACAGCTCTCACCACAGCTACGCTCCTGGAAATGGCAGTGTCAGGTCACAGTTCGTGATGACGAGGTGGTAGCCCTTAACCCCTGGCCAAGCCGCCAGCTAGGGCTGGCTATAGACCTGGGCACCACCAAGGTTGCCGGCTATCTCGCTAGCCTGAGCGATGGGCAAACCTTAGCCGCCCAAGGGATTATGAACCCCCAGATAAGCTACGGTGAAGATATCATCAGCCGCATTACTCACGCTATAGACTCACCGATTGAAGGCAAGCGCCTACAAAGGCTGGCAATAGAGTCCATTAACCAGCTGGCCACCGATTTGTGCGCCCGGGTTGATGCCAGAGCGGATGAAATCACCGAGGCGGTAGTGGTCGGGAATACTGCCATGCACCACCTGCTGGTCGGTCTACCAGTAGCACAACTAGCCCATTCTCCCTTTGTGCCCGCAGTCAGCCAAGCGGTGGACATAAAGGCTCGCGACCTGGGCCTTCATATTACTCCGGGAGCCTACACGCACCTGCTGCCCAACATCGCCGGGTTTGTTGGTGCTGACCATGTCGCCATGTTGCTTGCCACCGGGGTGTGGCCGGCTGAAGGGGTAGCTGAGGGAGTGGTGGTGGCAATAGACATCGGGACGAATACTGAGGTTTCCCTAATAGATGGCGGTAAGATAACCACCGTCTCCTGTGCCTCTGGCCCCGCCTTTGAAGGTGGTCACATCAAGGATGGGATGCGGGCTGCCCACGGTGCCATCGAGCGGTTACAAATCGCAGGTGCCGACATCCAGTACCAGACCATTGAGGGAGCACCGCCGGTTGGTCTTTGTGGCTCCGGTATCCTAGATGCTATTGCCCAACTCTATCTGGCGGAAATCATTGACGATGGTGGCCGGATGAAGGATAACCACCCCCACATCCGCACCCGCAAAAAGCAACGCGAGTTTGTCCTTGTCAGCGAGGAGGAACGAGATGGGCAACCAGCCATTACTATCACCCAGCCGGACATACGAGAGTTGCAGCTGGCCAAGGCCGCCATTCGCACCGGTATCCAGGTGCTACTGGAGGCTAACCAGCGTACCGAGGAGGAAATTGAGCAGGTGGTTATTGCTGGAGCCTTCGGCAGCTACATCGACGTGGACAGTGCCATAACTATCGGCATGCTACCATCACTGCCTCTAGACCGCTTCCGACAGGTAGGCAATGCGGCGGGTATGGGAGCCAAGTTGGCCCTTATTTCTTGCCGCAAGCGAGCTGAGGCCCAGGCTGTGGCCTCCCGGGTCAACTATATTGAACTAGCCAGTGCCCCTGATTTTATGCATACCTTCATCCAGGCAAGCTCCCTGGGAAGATATCGGATGGTACACGGGAAAAGAAAGGAGATTAGCTAATGGGAACCAGGTTGTCAGGCGCCACCAAGGAAGTAATCATCGGCCACGACCGACCAACCGTGCTTATCGGGGAACGCATTAATCCCACGGGGAAGAAGAAGATGTCAGAAGCCCTAAAGGCTGGCGAACTAGAGATTGTCCGCCAGGAGGCTCTAACTCAGGTGCAGGCAGGGGCAGATATTATTGATGTCAATGTTGCCGCCACCGGGGTTAACGAGGTAACCCGGCTCCCCCAGGCGGTGCGGGTAGTAAACGATACCGTCGATGTGCCGCTATGTCTTGATAGTCCCAACCCTGAGGCTTTAGAAGCCGCCCTCAAGGTCTACAAAGGTAAGCCACTCCTAAACTCAGTCACCGGTGAAGAGCATTCCCTGGAGAGGGTTTTACCCCTGGTCAAGGAATACGGGGCCGCCGTTATTGGTTTAGTCCAGGATGAAGAAGGTG
>DAOWJG010000167.1 GCA_030640485.1 Dehalococcoidales bacterium
CTATATAATTAACGATGGTGGTGTCATGGCTACCATAACCGAACCCGATGTACCGGAGCTTGAGGCTATTGGCGGGACCGGCGATACTATCACCGGGATGGTCGCTGCCTTTGCCTACGCTGGTCTTGAGCTGCATGAAGCAGCGATAATTGCTGCCAGAGCCAACCGTATGGCAGGCAAGTTTGCTCAAGCAACGCCAGCTACCAAGGTCAGGCAAATCATTGACCAGTTGCCGGCGGTATTCGAGGAGCACCTCTGTCAGTGGAGCGGAGTCTGTTATACGGAAGGAGGAAACTGATATGATTGAAGTTGATGTTCGCGGTTTTTCCTGTCCCGTCCCGGTAGTCAGAACAAAGAAAGCCATTGAAGAAAATCCGAAAGAAGTATTGACTGTTCTGGTAGAGACAGCGGTCTCCAAAGAGAATGTATCCCGGCTGGCCCGGAGCCAGGGATATTCGGTTATGGTGGAGGGAGTCTCCGGCGAGTACCGTCTCGTGCTCACCCCACCTGGGAAATAGAGGGAGGTAATTGGAATGAGTGACAAGGAGAGGCTGCGCCTCACCGAGACCGTTCGCGGCGCCGGCTGAGCTTGTAAGATAGGTCCGGGAGACCTGGCTAAAGCACTATGTGGTTTGAACCTCATCTCTGACCCAAACCTGATGGTAGGTATGGAGAGGGCTGAGGATGCCGGTGTCTACAAGCTGACCGATGAACTGGCCATCGTCCAGACCCTTGACTTCTTCACGCCTGTCGTTGATGACCCCTATACTTTCGGTCAGGTTGCCGCCGCCAACGCCCTGAGTGATGTCTACGCCATGGGAGGAAGACCGCTAACCGCGATGAACATCGTCTGCTTCCCGGTGAAGACAATGGATATGTCTATATTGAGACAAATCCTGGCCGGGGGGCTGGACAAGCTGCGGGAAGCGGGCGTAGTCCTGGTCGGCGGGCATAGTGTCGAAGACCAGGAGCTGAAATACGGGTTATCCGTTACCGGTATCATCCACCCGGCAAAGGTAGTCCTCAATACCGGAGCCAGGGTAGGCGATAAGCTCCTTTTAACCAAACCATTGGGCACCGGCATCATAAATACTGCCCAAAAGGCTAAAGTGGCAGATGAAGGTGCGGTCTCCAAGTCCATAAGGTGCATGGCGGCTCTCAACAGGAAGGCGTCAGAGCTGATGATGGAAGCGGAGGTTCACGCTTGCACGGATGTCACTGGTTTCGGGCTTTTGGGTCATGCCTGCGAGATGATTGAAGGGGCTGACGTCGGCATAGTGATTTACTCTTCCTCGGTTCCCCTTCTCCCTGAGACGGAAGGGTATGCCCATATGGGACTCATCCCCGCCGGGACAATTCGTAATCGGGATTTTCGCCTTCCCATGATTGAGCTGGCTACTGAGATATCCGATGAGAGGTTACTCATCCTGTTCGATGCCCAGACCTCCGGAGGGTTACTCATCTCGGTGCCCTCACCGGAAGCCGGGGAGTTGCTAGAAATACTGCGCCGCGAGGGTATAGATGAGGCGGCTATCATCGGCGAGATTGTGGCTGAGCCGAAAGGCAAGATCACCGTAAAGTAGGGGCGAGAATTGATTGAGATAACAATCCCTGGTAGAGGAAGTTACAACTTCAAGTATCTGGTGCTGGACCTCAATGGTACCATTGCCCTGGATGGTGAGATTATCGAAGGGGTGGAGGACAGGCTTCACCGACTCAGGAGCTTACTCAGCATCTCCATTATCACTGCGGATACGCATGGGAGTGCCCGGCGACTGGAAAAGAGCCTTGATATCAAGATATGCAGAATAGAGGCCGGCAAAGAGGATGCTCAAAAGCTCGTCCTGGTGCAGCAACTGCAAAAGGAGAGAACCATCTGCATAGGGAATGGCGCTAACGACGTAGCCATGTTGCGAGAATCCGGCCTTGGCATATGCGTGCTGGGGCGAGAAGGGGCGTCGGTTGAGGCAATAATGAACTCTGATTTGATAATTCCTGATATAAATGATGCCCTCGACTTACTGCTCAAGCCCGATAGGCTGGTTGCCACACTGCGAAGGTAGCCTCTCCACGAAGAACTCTATTAAAGCCCCGGAAATGCCCGCAAAAAGAGCCAGGGGAATTGACAACGGCGGATGCTATGTTTATAATTATATGTTAGCCATCACTAACTTAGACATCTCCCGGGTCAGAGGAATGGTTTAAGCATGGTAATCAGGCTGACAATGAGTACGGAGGCCTACCTTGAGGCGATTGCCCTGCTTGCTAAGGA
>DAOWJG010000161.1 GCA_030640485.1 Dehalococcoidales bacterium
AAGCGGGGGTAACTGATTTTGCCAAAGGCTTAAGCAAGCTGGGGTTCGAGCTCTTTAGTACCGGCGGTACCAAAAGGGCATTGGTAGAAGCTCAAGTACCGGTCAAGAGCGTCTCTGAAATCACCGGCTTTCCTGAAATCCTTAACGGCAGGGTAAAGACCCTGCACCCGGCGGTTCACGGTGGTATTCTGGCCCGGCGTGACCTTCCGGCACATATGCAGGAACTGGCTGAGAATAATATGGAGACTATTGACCTGGTGGCGGTTAACCTTTATCCCTTTGTCCAGACGGTGGCTAAGGAAGGGGTGACCATTGAAGAGGCGCTGGAAAACATTGATATTGGTGGCCCTACCATGATTCGGGCGGCAGCCAAGAATTTCCCCGGCGTTATCGTGGTAGTAGACCCGGCTGATTATCCTATGGTTCTGGAGCAATTGAGGAAGGGGGATATAGACCTGGCGGAGCGGAAAAGATTAGCGCAGAAGGCTTTCCAGCATGTAGCTATCTATGATACCGCTATTTCGCAGTATCTGAGGCAGGATGTGGAGGCTCTGCCTGACGAGATGACCATAGCCCTAAAGAAGCGCTACGGACTTCGTTATGGTGAGAACCCTCACCAGCCGGCTAGTTTCTATGCTGAGATGGCAGTTGGCGAGAGAAAGCCAACCGGTATTACCTGGGCGGAGCAATTATGGGGTAAAGAACTCTCCTTTAATAATATCCTGGATGCCGATGCTGCCTGGGGGGTGGTAACCGATTTTGCCGCGCCCACGGTATCAGTTATCAAGCACACTAATCCCTGTGGCCTGGCCAGTCATGATGATATTGCTGAAGCTTACCGGCGGGCGTTTAGCGGTGACCCGGTAGCTGCCTTTGGTGGTATTGTGGCTTCAAATCGAGCGGTTACTTTAGCTATGGCTGAGGAGATGAAATCGGTCTTCTATGAGATAGTTATCGCCCCGGAGTATGAGCCAGAGGCTCTAGGGCTACTGAAAAGTAAAAAGAATTTACGTATTCTGGTTGCTGAGCTGCCACCGGGCTACGGTAAAGCAGAACCAGCCAACCTTGACTTCCGTCGGGTGAAGGGTGGTTTTCTGGTTCAGACCTCGGATTCCCTACCCGAGGGTAGTGTCAAATTGAAAACGGTAACCAAACGTGAGCCCACTCCAGCCGAGATTGACGACCTGCTCTTTGCCTGGCGTGCCGTTAAGCATGTGAAGTCTAACGCCATTTTGCTGGTCAAGGATAAGACAATTTTAGGTATGGGAGCGGGACAGCCCAGTCGTATTGTCAGTGCTCAAATCGCTAAAGAAAAGGCTGGCGAGAAGACTCAAGGCAGTGTTTTGGCTTCGGACGCTATGTTCCCCTTTCCTGACGTGGTGGAGGCTGCCGCTGCCGCTGGGGTAACGGCTATTATTCAACCTGGTGGCTCAATAAGAGATGCAGACTCAATCAGGGCGGCGGACGAATATAACATCGCGATGATATTTACCGGAGTGAGACATTTCCTGCATTAAGCTGTCGTCATTCAGCAGGAGTAAATTGGAGCTACCGTGGTAGTAAACAAACCGGATATCACCAGTCTAGAGGCGGTAGTAGGTTCCTTACCCGCCGGGGAAAAGGCTCTATTTCGGCGGATATACAGGGTTACCACGGCGGTGGGTGAGCTACGTATCCCGCTGAGCATGAGACCCTGGGTGAAACAGCAGTTTGGTTCGGTAGGTGCCGTAACCAGGCAGAAGATTATCAAAATAGCCAATGTGATAACCCTGGAGGAGACGCTATTTAATCGGCTGCGCAGTTCCCGCCCCGCTGAGTTTAAAGAAGGATGGAGTCTGGAGGCTCAGCTTGCTGATGCCAGTGAAGACGATTTATTCAGCAGTCCTGGGGATAATACCCCGGAAGACCTTTTTGGCCGGGTAGTGGGTAGGCACTGCATTACGGCGAGCAATATTGCTAAGTATGACGGCTGGCACGGCATGGTTATTTTTAACGATTTTCACCCCCTTCATTTTTCCCGAGAGCAGGTTATTGACTATATTGATGTTGGCTGGGAGTGGGCACGGCGGGCGCGGGTTAGAGAGCCTCGGGCCAAGTATTTCTTCTTCATGTGGAATTGCCTGTGGCGGGCCGGTGCCTCGATAAACCATGGGCACGCTCAGGTAATGCTGACCCGGGATAGGCACTACGCCAAGATTGAGAGGCTACGGCAGGCGGCTCTTAACTACAAACAAAATTATGGCGCTAACTACTTTACTGACCTGTTTCAGGCTCATCATTCTGTGGGCTGTGCGGTGGTAAAGGGAGGGGTTAAAATACTTGCCCACCTTACCCCATTCAAGGATAATGAGGTTATTCTCCTGGCGGAGGAACTGAACCTTTCTTTTAAAAATATGATTTACGATGTGCTGGCTTGTTTTAGGGACCGGCTGGGAGTAAACTCTTTTAATCTTGGTCTGGTAACCCCGCCACTGGCAGAGACTGAGGAGAGCTGGGCAGACTTTCCGGTAACGGCTTGGCTGGTGGACCGGGGAGACCCCGGCAGCCGAGTCTCAGATATCGGCGGCATGGAAATATATGCCGCTAGTGTTGTTTCCAGTGACCCATTTGAATTGGCCCGTGAGTTGCGAGAGTATCTGACTTAGGAAATTATCAGGACTAACTTCGGGGGACATCTAGTTTAGGAGGTGAGTTTGGCGATGGTTAAAGCAGTTTTGGTTATAGATATGCTCCGTGGTTTTCTGGAAGAGGATTACCCTCTTTATTGCGGGGCGAGAGCCCGTCGCATAATCCCCAACGTTCAAGCTCTTCTAGAGCGAGAGCTCAACGAAGGTTCCAAGCTACTCTTCCTTAGTGACCGTCATAGCCCTGATGACCCGGAGTTTAAGATTTTCCCGCCGCACTGTATTGAAGGCACTCCTGAGGCGGAAGTGATTCCGGAATTAGCCCGCTATCAGGGTGAGGTGATGGCCAAGAAACATTTCAGTGGCTTTTTTAAAACCCCGCTTGAGGAGGAATTAGCCAAGCTCAAGCCGGAGAGGTTGATTGTTTGCGGCGTATGCACCGATATTTGTGTGCTCCACACTGTGGCTGATGCCAGAAACCGTGGCTATGAGGTTGAGGTGCCGGTTGACGGTGTGGCTTCGTCTGATGAGCGGGCGCACCACTTTGCCCTGGAGCATATGGAGAGGGTTCTGGGGGCAAAATTAACCAACGTTAGAGCTAGTCCGGTTAGGACGCCTAAGTTTGAGCCGTCTGAAGCGGTTCTTTCCGGGGAGACGGCGGATATCTACTTTGTCCGTACCGTAGATATATTGCGTTGTGAGGCGCTCAACCCGGTAGCGACCATGGAGGCATTCTCCAGTCGGGCGGGAATATTCTGTGGTATCGAGGAGGTCAAGGCTTTACTATCTCGTGTGCTGCCTGAGGACAGTCGTGAGGTGTGGGCTCTGGCTGAGGGTGAGACCATGGACAGGAAGGAAGTGGTGCTACGCATCACGGCTCCCTATCAGAGTTACGGGCTTTATGAAACGGCTATTTGTGGTATTTTAGCCCACGGTAGTGGTTGGGCAACTGCGGCTAGAGAGTGTGTTGAGGTGGCCCGGGGGATACCCATCACCAGCTTTGGAGCCCGTCATGTTCACCCCTCCGTGGCTGGAGTGATGGAGTATGCGGCTATTATTGGTGGTTGTACTGGCTGTTCCAGTATCGCCGGTGCCAGGCTGGCCGGTATTGAACCCACCGGCACCATGCCTCATGCCCTGATTATAGTTATCGGTGACACGGTTAAAGCCACGCTCGCTTTTGATAAGTGTATGCCGGCTGAGGTGCCCCGGGTATCCCTGGTTGATACCTTTAAGGATGAGGCTGAGGAGAGCCTGCGGGTGGCTCAGGCACTGGGTAAGAGGCTTAAGAGTGTGCGACTGGATACTCCCGGCGAGCGGGGCCGGGTTACTCCCGACCTGGTCAAAGAGGTTAGAGCCAGGCTGGATTTAGCTGGCTTCAGGCATGTCAGCATTTTTGTTAGTGGTGGCCTTGACCCGGAGCGCATCACCCACTTTCTGGAGAGTGGCGCCCCGGTTGACGGCTTTGGCGTCGGTAGCTATATCAGCGGGGCTAAGCCGATTGATTTTACCGCCGACCTGCATGAGGTTGAAGGTAAGCCAATTGCCAAAAGGGGGCGGATTCCCGGTATTACCCTCAATTCCCGCCTCAAGCGGGTGATGTAAGAGATTATTTTCTACCTCACCCTATTTGTCCCCTCTCTCCTTTGAAGGAGAAGGGGGAGGATATAAAAAAGAGGAGGCTCTGCCCCTCTTAAACTCCTATCGAAGTAGAGTATTAATGTAAGGTTATCTTAGCCCCGCTCAAATTTCAGGCGCAAGACCTGCCTAGTATCATCTGTAACCTTTACCCGGTCATCTATGCGCCAGCCGGCTACCCAGACTATATGCTGAGGAGAGCAAACAATGGGTA
>DAOWJG010000003.1 GCA_030640485.1 Dehalococcoidales bacterium
AATTAGCCAGGACAATATCCGGGGTGACCCCGGTAGCCGTGATGACCCGGCCGATAAAGTGCCCGGGACAGTGCATCTACTGTCCTACCTACTCAGCCACACCCCAGAGCTATACTCCGGAGTCGCCAGCCGTATTGCGAGCCAGGGAATGTGATTACGATACCCAGAAACAGGTGGCGCTAAGGCTAAAAGCCCTCTCCGAGATGGGACACCCCACCGATAAGATTGAGCTGATAGTAATGGGGGGCACCTTCCTCGCCCAGCCTAAGGATTACCAATATCAGTTTATCAAGGACTGCTTTGATGCCTTAAATGGCAGGGTCTCAGCCACCCTGGAGGAAGCCAAGCAGCTTAACGAAACCACACACCATCGCTGTACCGGGCTGTGCATTGAGACCCGACCCGACTGGTGTGGGCAAGAAGAGATAGACAGCATGCTGGAGTTTGGCACCACCCGAGTGGAACTCGGTGTCCAGACCCTGGACAATGATGTCTACCGCCTGGTAAGACGAGGACATCGGGTAGAAGATGTAGTCAGGGCCACCACATTACTCAAGGAGCGTGGCTTTAAGGTACACTACCACTGGATGCCAGGGCTACCCGGCTCGACCCCAGGATTAGACCTGGAGCTATCCAAAAGGCTATTTAGCGACTCCCGCTTTAAACCAGATGGCCTAAAACTATACCCCACCATGGTGGTTGAAGGCACCAAGCTGGAGCAGTGGTATCGGGATGGTCGCTACCAACCCTACGCTGATGAGGTGATGATTAACCTGGTTACCGAGATTAAGTCCATTGTGCCCAAATATGTCAGAATCTCAAGGGTGCTGCGTGACATCCCGGCCAAATTCATTGTCGGCGGCCTAAAGGATTCGCTGCGGGATGTGGTCAAGCAGCGTATGAAGCAGCAGGGTACTACCTGCCGGTGCATCCGGTGCCGGGAGTGCGGTCACCGGGCACGGGATAACTGGGAAATAGGCGAACCACGGCTGGTGAGGATGGACTATGAGGCTTCAGGCGGGAGAGAGATTTTTCTATCCTTTGAGGATAAAAACGAAACGCTGTTTGGCCTATTACGGCTCAGGATTGAGTCTCAGCCGCTAGCTAAACTGGGACAGATGGATAAAGGCAATGTTGCCCTGATAAGAGAACTACACGTATATGGGCCTGAGGTTTCCCTTAGCCAGCGAGACCCGAACTCAGCTCAGCATAAGGGACTCGGTAAGGCGCTCCTAAAAGAAGCTGAGCGAATCGCTGGTGAGGAATTCCAGGCGCCGCAGATGGTAGTTTTGAGTGGCGTCGGCGCTAAAGAATACTATCGCTCCGGGTTTGGCTATTCTTCGCTGGGAGATTACATGGTTAAGAGCCTGTAGGTTAAGGACACTGAATTTTCCCCTTAACTTCAAACCGGTTTTTAACTACGTTAAAAGTCACGCCGTTAACCTCTCCGACACAAGGGTGAAACTTAAAGGAGGTAGAAAATAGTGAAAAATACACTTAAAGAGAAAGTAAAGAAAGGGGAGGTTGTTATTGGAACCTTTGTCGGGCTGGGTCATCTGGATATTACCGAGATGTTCTCCCGGCTCGGATTCGACTGGCTCTTACTGGATGCCGAACACGGTCCCTTGAGCCTCGAGACCATGCAGCAAATGATGCAATCTATGAACGGGACTGACTGTACCCCCATTGTGAGGCCTCAGTGGAATGATCCGGTTCAGATAAAGCGTATTCTGGACATCGGTGCCTATGGTGTCCTCATCCCCTGGGTCAACTCGAAAGAGGAAGCGGAAAACGCAGTGAAGGCATGTAAATATCCCCCCGAGGGAATCAGAGGTTTTGGCCCCAGACGAGCCGGTATGTTTGACCCAAAGTACTTTGAGACTGCCAATGAAGAGATTCTCATCGCCGTTCAGATAGAGACTGAGACGGCACTTAGGAATCTGGATGAGATTCTATCCGTGCCGGGGATAGATGCCTGTTACATCGGACCCTATGACCTATCATGTAGCCTGGGCTTCGGCGTGCCCCCGAAGTGGGATAACCCCCAATACCTAGCCGCCTTTGACCGAACTCTGGAGGCAACTGAGAAACACGGAAAGCCGGCTGGCATGTTCGCCACCCTGGACACCATTGAGTGGGCACTAAACAAGGGGTTTAGGTTTAACACGGTAGGTGATGCCGACACCTTTCTTAGGCAGGGTGCCAAGATGGCCCTGGCTAAAGCTGGCCGCGGCGCTGCGTAATATGCCCTGAGACTCAATATCTCAACTGGGGAACCGAATATAGGTTTGGAGTGCAGACCTCAAAAATCAGCCCTCACCCCGCTCAAGCTGTCTTAGTCTTCCCTCCCCAATACCAAAGTGATGGGCTATCTCATGCTTCACCACCCGGTGTATCTCGACAGTAATCTCAGCCTCATATCTACATTTAGCCTCAATCGGCTTCTGGAATATAGTTATCTTATCCGGAGCCACTAGCCCGTAGCGGTGGCCTCGCTTGGTCAGGGGCACACCCTGGTAAAGACCCAGCAGTGTTTGCCCCCGCCTCAACCCGACACTGGCTATTTGACCTGGAGACGGCCAATCCGCCACCACCACATCAATATTTTCCAGCCTAACGTAAAACTCCTCCGGCAGACTATCAATCGCCCTGGTTACTAGCTCCTGAAACCTTTCTCTGTCCACAGTCCCACTTCCTGAATTCTAGCGTGGTTTATCACCCTTTATCCAATCTAAATGAGGGCTGAGATTCTTAAGGCTTAACCTTTGGATGTCATTCAGGACTAATCTTCCAGCTGTGTATACTTACTCCCCCGCCGATAGATAAAGATATGCGAGAACTCCGAGTCGGCGGCCGCCCCGTGCCGGTGCTTCTCCCCGGCCGGGATGAATATGACATCACCCGGTGTCACCATCCTCTCTTCCTGTTCTGTAGCTACGATGCCGTTCCCTGCGGTAACAATGAGAATCTGCTCACTATCATGAGCGTGGAACTTAAGCCTTACTCCCCGCCCAAAGTTGACCACATTCATCTCGTACTCCCTACTATAGGGCAGGATAGCTTGCCTCGTAACATCCTCGGACGTGAACAGAGGATTCACAAACGGCTCCTTCGTGACTTCGTTTATCCGACTTACTTTCACTGGTATCCTCCCTTACTAATCAATCGTCTCTATATCGTTGGCACCGATGCCATTTCATACGCGCCACTCTTAAGATGGTCTATCGCCCACTGGATAGCCTCCTCTCCTTCAAGCTCAAGCTCATAATCAGGGTCTATCCCTTTACCCTCGATGAGACGACCGTTAGGGGTAAGCCAGCGAGCCGTGGTAATGTAGAGTCCGGAGCCGTCGCTAAGCTGACGCAGGATATTAACGCTGCCCTTGCCAAAGGTGGTCGTACCTACAACGGTAGCCCGCTCGTGATCCTGCAGCGCCCCAGCCAGTACTTCACTACCGCTGGCACTAAATTCGTCCACCAAAACAACCAAAGGCAGGTCGGTAGTAACCCGCTTACGTTCAATCGAGATAGTGGAATGCTCTCCCTGATTATTCACCACATCGACCACTGTGCCCTCGGTCAAAAAACGGCTGGCGACATCAACCACCGCCGGTAGAATACCGCCGGGATTGCTACGCAGGTCAAGGATAATGCCCGTAGCCGCCTCACGGGCTATGCTCTCCAGCACCGGCGATAGTTCGCCGTCAGTGCGTGCCGAAAAATGGGTAATATTAATATAAGCAATGTCTTCCCTCATCTCAAAGCTAACACTGGATAATTCAATTTCAGCTCTAACTATCTCGATTTCCACCGGCTCGGTCTCGCCTTCGTGAAGAATAAGGAGTCTCACTGGTGTCCCTTTGGAACCGCGGACCAGAAGCACCGCCTCAGCCAGGCTCATCTCCAGGGTAGGTTCATCGTCAATTTCTAGGATTTTATCGCCGGCCCTGATACCCGCCTTATCTGCCGGCGAATCAGGAATAGGCGCAATAATGACTAGCTGGTCGTCCCTAATAGCCACATGAGCACCAATACCCTCAAATTTACCTTCCAGGTCGCTCAAACTCAGTTGGTACATTTCGGGGTCTAGATAGGCAGTATAGGGGTCATCCAGTGCCTCCACCATACCGCTGATAGCTCCCTGGCTCAGCTTGCCAGCATCAAGGTTGTCCTTCTCCACATAGTCTTGAAAAATGATGTCCCATACCTCCTCCACGATATCCAACCCCTGAGCGGAGCCTGAGCTAGTATTATTAGGAGGAGCATTAGTGATCGGGCAGCAGCCCGCCACAAAGGATAGGGCAAGACCCACCAGTAATAGAACGATAACCGCGATTCTTGCTACTTTTGACATCAGACCTACTCCCCCATAAAGTGATTTATTTAAGAAATTTAACAGGCTACTTAATGAAGATTATGATTGAGGTAGAGATAAACAAGCAATATCAGATTCCGGCGTCGGCAATCTATGAGAGTCGGTCAAGTAAACCTGTAAGCCGAGTTCTGTACTCCGAACTATCGGAGCGGTGACCATCTATCTAGCCCTGATGTTACCACCAGGGTCAAGCGACCTACCCGGGACAGGCCGGGCGTCCCTCAGTCCCTCTGTTTGGTCTTGCTCCGGATGGGGTTTACCCAGCCGACTGGTCACCCAGCCGCTGGTGAGCTCTTACCTCACCATTTCACCCTTACCCC
>DAOWJG010000071.1 GCA_030640485.1 Dehalococcoidales bacterium
GTGCCGGCGTTTGCGGCCTGAATCTGAGACTTGAGGGTTTTTATCCGTTTGGCGGCAGAAAAATACTCGGTGACTACCGGGACTTCATCCTCAATCTTTGTACACCGCTCGTGAATCCACTGGTTTACTTCATATGGTATAACCGCGGCTTCCCACGCCAGAATGCTGAAGCTGTATGGCTTTACTATCGACCGTAGCCGCTTACCAAAATCCGGTGTCGTGTTACAACCAGTGCTGCCTGAGCCAAACATCAGTAAAATCACACTCAAAATGAGAATTAGCTTTATCTTCAATTTTGGCCCTTAATAAATTCACTCTAAATGTAGAAATAGCGACATATGTCTTTTTGAAAATTTGGGAATACCAATTTCAGTGCTATAATAAATAGCTAGCCTTTATCAGAGGATAGACCAAGAAGCTAGGTTAATAAACTATTCCACATAATGATTATATCACGGTGAGACTTTAAGCACTAAATAGAGGGCAGATGTGAAGGACTATTATCAAATCCTGGGTGTTGCTGAGAGTGCCAGCGCGCCGGAAATAAAGAGAGCCTATAGAAAACTGGCCTTTAAGTATCACCCGGATACCAATCCCGGTAATGAGAAAGAAGCCGAGGCGAGATTCAAGAAGATAAACGAGGCCTATTGTGTGCTCGGGGACAAGGTAAAAAGGGGGCAGTATGATGCTGCCCGCCGGGGGCAGTTTGCCGGTAGCGGGTATCAGGGATTTCAGTATTCGCAGCAGGATATATTCCGCGGTATGTTCTCCGGTCAGGCGACTTTTGATGAGATGCAGAGAATGTTCGCTCAAGCCGGCCTCAGGTTTGACCAGGACTTTATTAACCGGGTGTTTTTTGGGGGGAAAGGCTTTACCTTCTATGGCTTTACCGGTTCGACTGGTGCTCGCCAGAGAACCTACCAGCCGCCATATTCGTCAACCGGGGTCGCTACCTACAAGCCGAATCTTATAGAAAGGGTCTCCTCCAAGATAATGGTCAAACTGGGCTGGTTTGTGCTGAAGAGGCTCTTTGGCTTTCGATATGAGGCACCGCTAGCTCAGCAGAGCCTTGACCAGCACCTTGGGCTTGAGATCTCTCGGGCAGAGGCCCTGGCTGGTGGCGAGAAGCCGATTACCTATAAGCGGGGCAAACAGAAAACTAGGCTTATGGTTAGGATACCAGCCGGGGTTAAGACGGGGACTAAAATCAGGCTTAAAGCAATGGGCCTGGTAAAGAACAAGAGGTCCGGGGACCTCTATCTACACGTGAAGGTTAAGGGTTAAGAAGTAGTTATTGTTAAGGATAACGTTCTTCTTAAATCATCTAGTCCACTCTGGCGGCAAGCTTAGCCAGTTCCCAGGAATACTCATAGAGGTGCAGTCCCTTACTCATGGCAATAATCTCACCGTCGCTAACCCCTATTTCCGAAGCCATGTATTCCTTTAAGAGTTGAATTGCGGCCAGGTTGGAGGGGAAGCCGGCCCACAGGTCCCACGAGCGGAAATAGACAACGAAATTGAGTGTATTATCGCGGATTCTGGTGTCTATAGCTCTTAAGCACGGTGGGTCTGATAAGAAGATAGACTGGGCATCACCTACCGCCATAAAGGCCTGGTTGGTATTATGCCCATCTTCCTGATACATTCTGATTACTTCGGCTATCTGCTTCTCCAGATACTGGCCGTAGGTGTATTGCTCTCCCTCGGCTCTGTGGGCGGTCATCAGATAGGGCAGGTAACTTTCTACATACTCCGTAGTGGTTGGCGGCGGCACCCCCTGGGGCACATCGGGCGTCAGGGGCTTTGTCCCGGGGCACCTGACCTGGATAATCACGAAGTCAAGCTCCTTCCGGCGCTCGCCGGCGTAGCTACCGCGCTCAATTTTATACTCACGCCCTTCCGCCAGGGTCTTACGCAGGCAGAGAAACCAGGCTTCGGAGAGGTCTCTAGCTTCAATTTTTGAAATGTTCATGTTGACTGGGTAGTCCTCCTCAATTCCTCCAGCCCTCTATTTACCTCTTTTAGCTCAGCCTCAAGCTCCCGTTTGTATTCCTCAAATATACGGATATATTCATCTCTACGAGGGAAACAGCCGGGGCCTCTAAACCAGAAACCAAAAGGAGGCAAGCCAAGGCTGAACCGATGCCAGTGTCGATACATTACCCCCTCCTGTATGATTATTCATTAACCTTTCCCTGATAAACAAATCTCTACCGTTCCTTTCTGAAAAGGGCAAAGAATCTATCCTCATACTCCTCAAATAGTTCCCAGTGGTCAAGCTCCTCTTTTAGCTCACGGGGTTCAATCTGCCCTCGTTGAACCTTTCTAAACAGTTCTTCAATCCTGACTCTGGCATCAGCGGGAATACCACTGGCATCTATATTTAAGAGTCCTCTGCCCCCCAGTTGCCGCAGGTTATCTTGCATCGAGCTTCTGGTTATTTCGTAGATAAACTTCATTAGCGACACATCCCAAAGCTCATCCTCCCCCTTGATTATAGAGCTTAGGGGATCACCACGCTTATCAATCTCAGCGTTTAGCTTTTCGACTACCGAGTGCAAACTATCCGACACAATGGTAAGCTCTTTGGGCTCATTACGGTAGCTATAA
>DAOWJG010000074.1 GCA_030640485.1 Dehalococcoidales bacterium
ATGCCCCTTGGGCCCCAAGGTTACTTTCACCGCATCAGCTAGAGTATCTATGCCCTTCTTCAAAGAACGCCTAACTTCTTCCTTAAATATAATCTGTTTAGCCAATTTTCTCCTCCTTATATACTAAACCCGATTTGTTATTTAGTTTTCTTAGCCAGAATGTCGCTCTCGCGCAAAATCATTAACTCCTCACCGTCAATCTTAATCTCCGTGCCTCCATATTTAGCATAAATCACGATATCGCCCACCTTAACGTCCATGGGAATTCGCTTCCCCTCATCAGTTAACCTGCCCTCACCCACCGCCATCACCTTCCCCTGCTGGGGCTTCTCCTTAACGGTATCGGGCAGCACTATACCCCCTTTACTCATTGTCTCCTGCTCAATGGGTTTGACCACTACCCGGTCAGCTAACGGTTTAATCTTCTCTGCCATGCCAATTCTCCTCCTTAATTTTAGATTAACCTATTTCGGCTCAGCTGATTAGCACTCTCCCCTTGAGACTGCTAACTTCTATATAATACAGTAAAAAGCCATACCTAGCAACTCGGTAGATAGCCATTTTCAGCCAACGTCACTAGCTTAGAGATATTGTAGTATCATAATCAATCTCTTGCTATCTATAAAGTGTTCATTACTATAGTTATTATGATTTTCGTTATCAGAACGTCAGCGAGGCCCAACCATCCTCCAGCAGCTGAGATATTATCGAGCCGACATAGACAACCTTAATTCCTAGCCCTTCGAGCATATCAGTTATATTCTCCCTGTCGGCGTACCACTTGCAGGCTAAAATCTCAATGCCAGCCTCCTGCAATTCCTTCAGCTTTTCCTGAACCTCAAGGTCGTAGGCAACCACCCTCTCTGCCGGCCCAAAGATAATCACCCTAACTTCATCCAGCCACTTCTTTTTTGCTGCGTTCAATGGATATACAAGTCCAACGCCTAATGCCACTTCTTTATCCCGGCTACTCAGAAGAATAAAAACTTTTTTGGCCATAATTGGCACCTCCATTATCTTAAGCCAGCTTAAGGCTGGGAATCACATCCAAATCCAAGCCATCCTTCTTGCCAGCCTGGAAATGATAGTAGCCACAGGCAGCAATCATAGCTGCATTATCAGTACATAATATCGGCTCGGGGACTAGAACCGGAATGGTTGAATCACTAGCCAGCCACTGACGAAGTAACCCGTTTGAGGCTACCCCACCCGCCAGCAAGATATGCCTCACTCGATACTCTTTAGCTACCGTCACCGCCTTATTGACCAGGACCTCAATCACTGCGGCCTGAAATGAGGCAGCGGCATCAGCCGGAGATGAGATTTTACCCCCTTCCACCAGCCGCAGCAGGGCCGTCTTGACGCCACTGAAGCTGAAGTCACTAGTCCCTTTTAGCCAGGCACGAGGTAGATTGAGACAGTCAGTGCCCCCTCTTGCCACCCGTTCAATAGCGGGACCGCCGGGGTAGCCCAAACCGAGTATCCGGGCCGCCTTGTCAAAGGCTTCGCCAGCCGCATCATCACGCGTCCGTCCGATGACGACATAATCCCCGTGCCCCCGCATTAACACCAGGTCGCTGTGCCCCCCGGAAACAATCAGGCACACCACCGGGAAATCAATGATATGGCCGGTGAGCCAGTTAGCGTAGATATGGCCCTCCAGGTGATTGACCCCGGTAAGGGGTAGGCCATGAGCCAGAGAAACAGCCTTAGCCACATTTACTCCCACCAGCAATGAACCGGCCAGACCCGGTCCTCTGGTAACGGCGATACCCCCTAAATCACCCCAGCTGACCTTAGCCTCCGTCATGGCCTGCTCGACAACAGGAATGATGGTCAGGACATGCTGTCGAGAGGCGACTTCGGGGACAATCCCACCATAGCGAGCGTGGATTTCCACCTGCGAAGCAATCGGATTAGACAGGATGCTCTCACCGTCCGCCACCACCGCCGCCGCCGTTTCATCACAGGAGGTCTCAATCCCCAGGATTTTCATATACTGAATTATAGCATAGATACTAGCTGGCAAAGTAATGATAAACATTACTATAAAGATTGCTTACCTACACTACCTCCCTCACTTAATAAGAGAATGGGTCAAGGGAATAGGTTGCTAAATACTCTCAGCCTACACTCTTTGACACCCCTATTAGCCAATGCTATGATGAATTTACTAAAAGGAAATCAACTAGGTGGTCCTTAAACCAGTACCTAAGAGTGGGGTGATGATATATGACCGGCGCAGAAACGCTATACCTGGCACTTTTTATTGTCTGTCTTTTACTATCTGCCTTCTTTTCCACCTCGGAAACCGCCTTTACCGCCTTGCAAAGGATAAAGGTTGAGCATATGGTCAGCACCAATGTACCCGGGGCAGAGCGAATAGCCAAGATGATGCAGCACCCAGAGAAACTCCTGTCCACCATCCTGACCGGCAACAATCTGGTTAACACGGCGGCAGCCGCGCTGGGCACTGTCCTCGCCATTTCCATCTGGAAGGAGTGGGGGATTCTCATTGCCACTATTGGAGTAAGCATTATCCTCCTGGTGTTCTGTGAAAGTACTCCCAAGATCATCGCTGTCCATAATGCGGAGAAGATGTCTATAAGGCTGGCGCGACCGATACAGGTAGCGTCCTTGATATTTACCCCGGTGGTACTGGTGCTGAGCTCAATAGCCTCAAAGTTTAGTAAACTGGCCGGCGGGGAACCAGTAGCCAAGTCTCTGGTTAGTGAGGAGGAAATCCGCACCATGATATCAGTGGGGCACAGAGAGGGGACGGTAGAGAAGGATGAGGCTGAGATGCTGCACGCCGTTTTCGAGTTTGGTGACCGACCGGTTCATGAGGTTATGGTACCCCGCCCCGAGGTTATATGTATTGAGCAAGGTTCAACAGTGGCTGATTTCCTGGCCATCTACGCCCAGTCCCCCCTATCCCGCTTCCCGGTATATCAGGAGAACATGGACACTGTGGTCGGCATCCTCTCCATAAAGGATGTGCTTATGGGCCTGGCTAACGGCACCACTAACAAGCAGAGTGTCATCGATGACCTCGTTCGCCCTGCCTACTTCACCCCC
>DAOWJG010000133.1 GCA_030640485.1 Dehalococcoidales bacterium
CAGGGACTGTGGCAGATATTAAAGGAGTATGCCAAGTCAGTTGAGCTAGAAGGTATTACCCCGCATACCCTGAGACATAGCTTTGCCACTCATATGCTGAGTGGTGGGGCTGACCTGAGGTCAGTTCAGGAACTGCTGGGACATGCCAATATCTCAACGACACAGATTTATACCCACCTTACTACCGAGCATATCCGCCGTACCTACGAGAAGTCCCACCCCAGGGCTAAGTAACGAGGAGAGCGGTAGGAACGGTGATACGGAGGTTCTAGATGCCTAGTAAACCACGACGCAAGGGGGGAAAGCAGTCATTTCAGGATAAGAAAAGAAAAAACAAGCGCCCCCCGGTCCTCACGGCTACTCAAACCTATAATCCGACGGCTCCTTACCCAGTAACAGCACCTTCGGTAAGTATGCCCACACCAACGTCCACACCGACGGCAACTAAACACCCCTCGGTAGTTAATGAACTAAAGAGGATTGGCATCATAGCCGGGATTATGCTGGCGGTGCTTATTATACTATCTCGCGTTCTACCCTGAGGTGTCTAGAAGTGAGCATCCATCATGGACTTTGAGGCAGCGAGGGCTAGATTGGTTGAGCACCTTAGCTCTGAAATTAAGGATAAGCGAGTACTGGCCGCTATGGCTGGCGTGCCGCGAGAACACTTTGTGCCCCCAGACGAGCAACACTTAGCCTATGAGGATATACCGCTGCCCATCGGCCAAGATCAGACAATTTCACAACCTCTCATCATCGCCCTCATGACTGAGGCTCTGGAACTCACTGGCAGTGAAAAGGTGTTAGAAGTCGGCACGGGCAGTGGCTATCAGGCAGCTATTCTCGCTGAATTAGCCCGCTTCGTGGTGACAACAGAGCGCTTCCCCCCTTTAGCTGAGACAGCAAGGAAGGTGCTGGAAAGCCTGGGTTATACCAACATTGCGATTCATCCGGCTGAGGAAACCCTAGGCTATCAACGTGAGGCACCGTATGATGCCATAATGGTTACCGCCGCCGCTCCCCGGGTGCCAGCCGACCTCCTAGCGCAACTAGCCATCGGGGGACGGATGATAATTCCGGTAGGTCCACGCCACGTACAAGAGTTATATAAAATCACCAAGAAGAGGCAGAAGAATATCGTCCAGAACCTGGGTGGCTGCCGCTTTGTCCCCCTGGTCGGCAGGGGTGCCTGGGACGAAGAATAAAAAATCCCACCCCCGAAGCCTTTTTAATCAAGAAGGTAGGGTGTATGTTTAAAACCTTGTGCTAGTCCAGCAGGAAAGGTATATAATATGGAGTTACCAGGGTATAAATACTTAAGGAGGTAAGGATGGAAATCCAGGAAGCAATTAAGTCCAGAAGAGCTATTCGCAGGTACAAGACTACCCCGGTAGACGACCGAACCATAGAGCTTGTTCTGGAGGCTGCCCGCTGGGCACCATCCTGGGCTAATACTCAGTGCTGGAGATTTATCGTGGTGCGGGATGCCAATACCAAGAGCCGGCTAGCGGCTACGCTTCCCGAGTCTAACCCCGCCTTTAATGCGGTTAAAGAGGCGCCAGTGGTAATTGTAGCCTGTGCTGAGCTAGGCAAGGCTGGCTATAAAAGGGGGGAAGTAACTACCGATAAGGGCGACTGGTATATGTTTGACGTAGCCCTGGCAATGCAGAACCTGGTGCTCGCCGCCCACTCACTGGGGTTGGGCACAGTGTACATTGGCCTCTTTGATGCCAAAAAGGCTGCCGGTGTCCTAGAGGTACCACCAGGTTTTTGCGTGGTGACCATGACCCCGCTGGGCTACCCTGACCACCAGCCCAGCCCGACATTAAGAAAAGAGCTTACCAAAATTGTCTCCTACGAGAAATACAGTCTTAAACAATAAACAATAAAGGCGGATTTGTTATGTATGAGATAGGTTTGGCTACCCCCTACTGGCTTATCGTTTTGATGTGGGTTGCCAGAATCACGGTGTTAGTCTTCATCTGCACCCTTCTTGCCTGGCTTGGAATTAGGGCCCTGGACGCCCTTACCCCCAATATTAAGGAGCGCGAGCGTATCGGAGAAAGTCCGGTTTCTACCGGGCTCTTCATCGCCGGCTTTTTTATCCTGGTGGGGCTGGTTATCCACGGTGCCGCCACCGCCTACACTGCCGTCGGTAGCTCGGCAGTTGGCTTCATTTTTGACTTTAGAACCTGGGGATTAGTTGCCGTCAGCTTTGCCATAAGTCTCTTAATTGGCGTAGCGCTGCTACGTATTGTGGATAAACTAACCCCCAAAATACCATTCCTAAGCGTCAACAAAAGTCCGCTGGCAG
>DAOWJG010000084.1 GCA_030640485.1 Dehalococcoidales bacterium
CTGATAATGAAATGCCGGCCGGTATCCCAGTGCGGTGGAGCGAGGGAAAAGACGAAGAGCCCTTCATCCGCTTTCAAGGGATGATATTAGCCGAGGCTGGGGCTAAGCTCTCCAGGGAGACGATTCGGGGAATTCCTGAGAGGTTAAGGCAGCTATTTAAAGGAGCAACCTTTACCCTCTATGATGATGTGCTGCCAACCTTGAAGACGTTAAAGCAGCGAGGTCTTGTTCTAGGGTTACTCACCGGTTTATCTAGGGATATAAGGATTACCTGCCATAAGCTGGGTCTAGAGCCCTACCTTAGCTTTGTGGTTACCACTCAGGAGGTAGGGGCGGATAAACCCGAGCCGCCCATCTTTCTGGCGGCATTAGAGCGAGCTAAGGTAAACGCTCAAGAAACAGTCTATGTCGGTGACCAGTATCAAAGGGACGTGGTTGGCGCCAGGGGGGTAGGTATTACTCCAATACTCATTGACCGCTATGATTTAGAGCCTGGCATCAGCGACTGCCCCCGGATTCACAATTTAGCCGAGTTAGATAGCTGGCTCTAACGGGTTCAGCTGATTCCTTAATTTAAGTTCCCTAGAACCTCTACCTGTCTCTCTAGTATTTTAGTATCAATCTTGATCAGCTTAACCTTCTCGTAGACCTTGCGGAAGTGAAAGCCCTGTGCGGCCATGGTTAGAGCGATACCAATGAACTGTGGGTATTTCCGCAGGGTGCAGAAAACCATCTTCCAGTAATGTATCCGTGCCTTGTCCTTGATGCCCAGAAGGATGGTTACTTCAACGAGTGACTGTATTTTGGAGGCCCGAAGTTTGAATTTTCGCTTTGCTTTTTCGTTGGGCTTATACTCCTTTAGAAAGGTGTGAATCCGTTCATAGTATTGCTTGGGTGCATAGATCTCGCGTAGAATCTGCTTATAGCCGTTAATGAGTGTATCTAAGCGCATCTTGGGAATGATATTGGTGGTGCCGTCGGTGTTATCACCAGTGCCACCCGGTAATAGGCGGTCATCCTTCTTCAGGCGCTGCCATAGTTTGGTTTCGGCTGGAGCATTTAGGATACCGACCATGGCAGTAACAATACCGCTCTCTTGAATAAAACTAATCTGCTTCTTGAAAATAGAAATTGGGTCATTATCAAAGCCGACGATAAATCCGCCCATTACTTCAAATCCGTAGTTTTGTAATTTTTTAACATCAGCTACTAAATCACGGTTCTTATTGGTGAACTTATTACATTCAACCAGGCTGTCTTCATTCGGGGTCTCAATGCCAACAAATACCCTGGTGAAGCCGGCATCGGACATCATCTGGCATAGCTCATCGTCGTCAGCCATGTTAATTGAGGCTTCGGTAAGGAGCTTAAATGGAAATCCCCTCTTCTTCTGCCATTCTATCATGGCGGGCAGAATCTCTACCTTTAGTTTTTTCTTATTGCCGATAAAGTTATCATCGACAATGAATAAGGTGCCACGATAGCCCAGCCTATATATTGCCTCCAGCTCGGCTAGCATCTGCTCCTTGGTCTTGGTGCGCGGCTTATGCCCGTCCATAACAACAATGTCACAGAATTCACAGTCGAAAGGACATCCCCGACAGTATTGAACGGTAACCTGGTTGTATTTGCCTATTTTCGCCAGCGAATAGAGTGGAATCGGGGTTTTAGTTATGTCAGCTCGCTCATCAGTCTGGTAGAGGTGCTTGGGGCATCCTCTCTTCAGGTCTTCAAGGAAAGGCGGCAGGGTAATCTCTGCCTCATTGCGTATAACGTGGTCTATATCATCAAAATTAATCAACTTGTATCCGGTGGTGAAAAGTGGTCCACCGGCGACGATCTTGGTACCCAGCTTCTTGCATCGGCGGATAACTTCCAGTGTTGATTTCTGTTGCACTACCATGGCGCTGATAAAGACATAGTCAGCCCACTTTAGGGCTTTATCGGTTAGTCGGCTTACATTCATATCAATAAACTTCTTCTCCCACTCACTGGGGAGCATGGCAGCTACAGTGAGTGGTCCTAGAGGAGTATTTAGTGCTTTCTTATGGCTCAGCTTTAAGGCATGTTTAAAGCTCCAGAAGGTATCTGGATACTGTGGATAAACTAGAAGTATTTTCAACTTAATGGCTCCTTTTACCCCAGGTTTTTGAGAAATCGGATTATTGTATATCATTTATACCTAGGAAGTCAAATATTATATATCACTTGTGTCTAGAGAGTCAAATATTTGTACTCGTCTTCCCCTTGGGGGAATAGCATTACTATTCCTATAAATCATCGCTATTTCCCTGACCAGCCATCATCAGTGAAGTCATAGCCCCACATAATACTGGTGTACGGCATCTTCCAATTTTTACGCTCCGTCGCAAAGCGGGGATAGCGTCTTACCTCGGGAGGCCACATGGGAACGGGGAACCTCTTTGGTGTTAGGTTAAGCCGGTATGCCTCCTTTTCCAGGTATTCTCGGTCATCGGGGTGGGCAATAGAGATTAGGGCTTTAGCCCGCTCATAGCCGGTAAGCCCGCGCAAACACACAATACCATACTCAGTAGCTACCCAGGATACCGCCTGTGCCGGGACATCAACCACACTGCCCGGGGGTAGTTGGGGCATAATCCGGGAAGTCCCGGGCTTACTTTTAGATGTCATGGTCGCAATACTCCGGCCGCCTCTAGCCGTCTGACACCAGATGATAAAGTCCCAGAATCCGCCAGTGCTGGAGATAGGACGCCCGGCATAATGCCCGGCAACCAGCTGTCCATAAAGGTCAATAGCGACGCAATTGTCGATGGCTACCA
>DAOWJG010000100.1 GCA_030640485.1 Dehalococcoidales bacterium
AAGAGAGCCCGTGGTAACTACTCCTTCCTCCTTGAGAGTGTCGAGGGTGGAGAACAGCTGGCCCGCTATAGCTTTCTCGGCACTGAGCCTTCCCTCGTCCTCAAGACAGAGAAAGAGCAGCCGATTGACCCCTTACTCCCGATAGAAAAAGAGCTTAGCCGCTTCCAACTGGTACCCACCAGTGGCTTACCCCGCTTTCACGGTGGCATGGTTGGCTACCTGGGTTATGAAGCCGCCCGTTACTTTGAGAGACTACCCTCTCCCGACCCTGACCCATTAGGTCTTCCTGAATCCATATTTATGCTGGCGGATAGTCTACTGGTCTTTGACCACATTACCCACAAGATAAAGGTGGTCTCCCATGCCCACCTCGATGGTAATATTGAGGCCGCATATCACGAGGCAACTCGTAGGATTGACAGCCTAGTAGACAGGCTGCGACAGCCTATCCCCCCCCAGCTCTCCCCACCAGCTTCGTCTCCGAAATCTCCCGTCTCATCAAACCTATCCCGAGCTGAGTTTGAAGCCAGCGTATCTCAGGCTAAGGAGCATATCTATGCTGGCGATATAATCCAGGTTGTCCTATCACAGCGCCTTGCCAAGCCGATAAAGGCCAGCCCATTTGCCCTGTATCGGGCACTACGCTCCCTCAACCCATCCCCTTATATGTACTATCTCCACCTGGGAGACTTCCACATTGTAGGGGCCTCCCCTGAGCTACTGGTAAGAGTGGAAGACGGGATAGTATCCACTCACCCCATCGCCGGCACCCGCCCCCGGGGTAAGAGTGATACCCAAGATATGGCTCTGGAAAAAGAACTCAAGCACGATGAGAAAGAGAGTGCGGAGCACATTATGCTGGTTGACCTGGGGCGTAATGACATCGGACGGGTCAGTGAGCCGGGCACGGTTAAGGTAACCCAGCTCATGGATATAGAACGCTATTCCCATGTGATGCACCTGGTATCCCACGTTCAGGGCAGGCTTAAGACGGGGCTCTCCCAATTTGACGCCCTGCGCGCCTGCTTCCCGGCCGGCACCGTCTCGGGAGCACCCAAGATTCGGGCGATGGAGATTATCGCCGAGCTGGAACCCGATAAGAGAGGCCCCTATGCCGGGGCGGTGGGCTATTTCGGCTTCTCAGGGAATATGGATACCGCCATCACCATCCGCACCAGCATCATCAAGGACGGCGTTGCCTATACCCAGGCGGGGGCCGGCATTGTCGCCGATAGTATTCCGGAGCGCGAATACCAGGAAAGCCTGAGTAAAGCCCAGGCACTGCTCACAGCCATAGAACAAGCGGAGGCAGGAAGTCATGCTCCTACTAATAGATAATTACGATAGCTTTACCTATAACCTATTCCAGTACTTGAGTGAGCTGGGAGAGGAGGTATGGGTAGTCCGTAACGACCAGGTGAGTCTCAAGGAGATTGAGGCGAGATTACCCCAGCGTATTGTCATCTCACCCGGACCGGGTACCCCGGAGCATGCCGGCATCTCCAATGACGTTATCCGCTACTTCGGGGCCAAACTGCCCATTCTTGGTGTCTGCCTGGGACATCAGTGTGTCGGCTATAGCTATGGAGCCAGAATAAGCCGCGCCGGTGAGATTATGCACGGCAAGTCTTCCCTCATCCACCATGATGGCAAAGGGCTTTTTAAGGGGCTTATGAGCCCCTTCCCCGCCATCCGCTATCACTCCCTGGCGGTAATGAGTGATAACCTGCCCGGCTGCCTTGAAATCAGTGCCCGAACGGAAAATGGTATAATTATGGGAATCCGGCACCGAGAGTTCCCGGTAGAGGGCGTCCAGTTCCACCCCGAATCAATTATGACCGAGGTGGGCAAGGATTTGCTCAAGAATTTTCTGGACTATGAAGGACACAATGATTAAAGAGGCCATTGAAACCATCGTCAGCGGTCGCTCGCTTAGTTTTGAGCAGGCCTCCGGGGTAATGGAGGAGATAATGAGCGGCAAGGCAACGCCGGCTCAGATTGCTGCCTTTATTACCGCGCTACGACTCAAAGGGGAGACCGTGGATGAGATTAGCGGACTGGCCAGCGTCATGCGGGCCAAGGCGATTCCGGTAAAGGTAACCCCACCGGTAGTTGATACCGGCGGCATGGGCGGTGATAACTCTTTCACCTTTAATATCTCCACGGTGGCGGCCCTAGTGGCGGCCGGTGCCGGGCTTAAGGTAGCCAAACACGGTAACTGGGCCATGAGCAGCCGCTGCGGTAGCGCCGATGTTCTGGAAACGCTGGGGGTTAAGACCAGCCTCGGCGCTGAGGCTGTCGCCGAGTGTATAGAAAA
>DAOWJG010000091.1 GCA_030640485.1 Dehalococcoidales bacterium
GGGCTCATGGATGGGGATACCATTCTCAGTGGCTAAGGTCTTGAGGGGGGCTGGCCTTTCGGGGTCACCACCGGGGATAAAAACCGCCACTACCTCGTCCCCTGTTTTAAGGATGGCTTCAAGGGCTTTAGAACCGAGTGAGGGGTGGGCTATCAGGACAATCCGCATGGCTAACCACCTTTTTAAACATACCTCTTACCGTCTGCTTTAGCGTAGACTTAGCTTCCTTATAGTTTTGCTTTAGCGTAGAGTTCAGCTGCCTTAAAGGAACTCCTCACCAGGGGGGCTGAGGCAACCTCAACAAACCCTAAGCCTTTACCGATAGCTTCAAACTCGGAAAACTCCTCGGGGGAGACATACCGGGCTAAGGGATGATGTTGCGGGGAAGGCGGTAAGTACTGACCCAGGGTAAGCAGGTCACACTGGGAATTCCTTAGGTCCTTCATGACCGCGACCACTTCCTCGTCGGTTTCTCCCAGTCCGAGCATTAGTCCCGACTTGGTAACTATCCTCGAATCTAGGTCTTTCACCATAGAGAGAAGTCTTATGGAGCGCCGGTAGTCTGCCTCCGGTCTTACTTCAGGATAAAGGCGGGGAACGGTCTCTACGTTATGATTTATCACCTCAGGTTGAGCAACTACTACCGTGCTAAGTGCTTCACCAGAGCCAAGGAAATCTGGAATGAGAACCTCAATGAGGGTGCCCACCCTCTTTTCATGAAGCATATTAATTGTCTTGGCGAACTGAGAGGCACCGCCATCAGCCAGGTCGTCTCTGGTAACTGAGGTTATCACCACATAGCGCAAATTCAGTTTCTCAACCGCCTCAAGCAAATGCTCGGGCTCTTCATCATCTACCGGCAGCGGCTGGCCCTTCTTTACCGCACAATAGCCACAGTGCCTGGTGCAGATATCGCCCAGAAGCAAAAAAGTTGCCGTTTTATGTGAAAAACAGTCTCCGATGTTGGGGCAGTGGGCACTTTCGCAGATAGTGTGCAGGCTTAAACCGTCCAGAAGCCCTGCCATAGGTATCATGACTTGGGGGTCTACCAACCGCTGCTTAAACCAAGGTGGTAGTCTGGCTCTCATAAGTACGATTCCTTGCTAATATATCTAACCCCGGTTCTATTTGGGCGTCGAAAACTTCGGCAAAACGGACTAATAAACTCTCGGTTACTGCTGCCATCGGTATTTTCTGAGAAAGAAGCGCTGAAATGGACGTGGCTCCTCTATCAGAAAAGCCACACGGATTTATGAGTGAGAACGGCTCTAGACCTGTGTTTACGTTGAGGGCGAATCCATGCATAGTCACCCATTTTCTAACTCTAAGCCCAATGGCCGCGATTTCCTCATTCCCTACCCAAACCCCGCGATGTGTCCTATCTCTACCGGCTTTGATGCTAAAGTCGCTTAGGATTCTTATGACAACTTCCTCAAGGTCATGAACGTACCGATGAAGGTCTCTCCCTCTATCTCTCAAATCTATAATGGGGTAGCCCACCAGCTGACCGGGGCCATGATAGGTAACATCCCCTCCCCTATCCACAAACAATACCGGGACACCTTTCTCGGCTAGTTCTATCTGAGAAGCGATGATATTTTCCAGCTTACCTGATTTACCGATAGTAATAGTAGGTGGATGCTCCAGAAGAAGCAAGACATCTCTTATCTTGCCAGCGAGCCTCTGGTATAGAAGTTCTGTCTGTAGATAATAGGCTTCGCTATAGCCTACTTGCCCGAGCTGATAGACGGTACAAAGCATCTCCCCACCGATGTTATCTTATGTAAAGTAATGTGCGGCACTTACCTTTCTCAAGAGCAGCCATGTATTGCTCCACCGCTGATATCCGTTGGTTGCTTTCCCAAATGCTTAGATAGAGAGGTTCGATGGTCATATTTACCATCCCCCCTACCCACCTGAAATAGTTACTACATCATTGGTGGTGGGAAGATAGTTCCCGGTTTGTATCCCACTGCCGGGTAATAGCCTTCTTTTCCAAGCACCACGCTAGCCAGCTTCAGGTTAAAGATATACCCTCTGACAAAGAACCTGGAGCTTCCAGCAATTGAGCCAGGCTATTCATAAATGCCGCCGCCACAGCTCCGGTAAACACCCTGTGGTCATAAGTGAAATAGTAGGTCATAATCGGCCTGATTACAATTTTCCCATCTCTGACCACAGCCCGGTCGGTAATGCCTCCGGTGCCTAAAATCGCTGACTCTGGTTGATTTATGATCACCGTCTCAAAACGGTAACCACCACCCAACGCCCCAAGATTGGTAATGGTGAAGGTTCCACCCTGCACCTCTTCCGATGCCAGTCCTCTCTCGCGCGCCTTCTTGGCTAGAGTTCTTACTTCCTTGCTTATCTCAACCAGCGATTTCTGGTCGGCATTTCTTACCACCGGGACAATGAGCCCCTCTTCCAGGGCAACCGCCACCGCAACGTTAATATCCTCCCACAGTTTAATCTCATTATCTATCAGGCTGGCATTGGCCTGGGGATATTCTTTAAGTAATTTTGCCACCGCAGCTACTATCAGGTCGGTATAGGTAATTCGGGCACCGAGTGCCTCTTCTTGTGCCACGAGTTTTTTCCGTAATTTTACTAACTCGGTCACATCCAGTTCACCCATAAGGGTAAGTTGAGCCGAGACTGACAAACTGCGATGCATGTGTTCCGCGATTGCCTTCCTAATGCCGGTGAGGGGAATCGTGGATTTTACCCTTCTACCTTGATACATTTCAGCCGCAGCTTCAACCGGAGGCGCCACCGCCTTCTTCTCTATTTCCCTTTCAATGTCCTCTTTCACAATCCTACCTTCAGGACCACTACCTACTACTTTTGATATATCTATCATGTGCTCCTCAGCCATCCGGCGAGCCACCGGGGATATTTGAATACGCTCTCCTTCAGCCTTAGGGGCAGCTAAAACCTCAGCTTCAACCGGAGGAGCCTCAGCCGGAGGCGTTCCCTTTTGCAGTGCCTCCAGTTCCTCTTTTGTAGCAACGATAAGACCGGCTGCCGAGCCAATCGGCGCCTCCTTTCCCGCCTCAACCAGGATATGCAGGAATCCTGAAGCCTCAGCCTCAATATCGTGCCTGATTTTCTCAGTCTCTACTACCAGAACCACGGTGCCCTTTTCAACCCGGTCGCCTTCCTTTGCCCTCCATTCAATCAGCGTAATTGGCTCGGTGCTCATACCGAGCTTGGGCACTACTACCTCAGTTGCGGCTACTACCGCTTTAGCCGGAGGAGGCCCTTTAACCTCGGCTGGAGCTTCAGCCAGAGGTGCCTCTTTAGCTTCAATAGCAGCTACTTCCTTGACTCCTTCTTTTTGCAGTGCCTTCAGTTTCTCCTCGGTTTCGGCAATAAGAGCCACTGCCGAGCCAATTGGCGCCTCCTTTCCCGCCTCCATCAGGATATGAATAAAACCCGAAGCCTCAGCCTCAACATCATGCCGTATTTTCTCAGTCTCGACTATCAGAACTACACTGCCCTTTTCAACCCGGTCGCCTTCCTTTGCCGTCCATTCAATTAGCGTAATTGGCTCAGTGCTCATACCAAGTTTGGGCACTATTACTTTGGTTGCCACTACTTCACCTCCAACATTATTAAATGAAACAACAGAGACTCATTTGCTCTTGAATTCCCTATTGGCTACTCAAATCTTTGCCGAGCCCCTGCTGTCTAGCTCCCCAATTAAAGTCACCTAATTCCCAACACCATTCTATCACTTTGTAATTAATGTAATCAACAGGTGGACAGACTCCCAGCTAACTCCCGGTCATCCTCTATCGGGGATACCGGGTAGGTTTCGCACCTATATTCTTCTCGTCACAATGGACTGGTTCCCAGATAGCACGGAGGGGTTTAATATCAACATAATTGAAGGCATTCTTGCATTCGAGGGGACCGTGGCGTCCACTCTGTATACTGGGAAACCCTTGCTCGATCAATATCTTTGCGGTCTCGTCCACCACATCAACCAAGAAGTTGATGTGGTTAAGTCCCTCCCCGTGATCATCTAGAAAATCCTGA
>DAOWJG010000113.1 GCA_030640485.1 Dehalococcoidales bacterium
ACCCATCAGAGGTGGGGCGGGAACGACTTGACATAATTGAAAAGGTTAATGACGGCTTTGAGCTGGCGGAAGAGGACCTAAAATTGCGGGGGCCGGGAGAATTCTTCGGCACGAGGCAGAGTGGACTACCTGACCTGAAGATGGCTAAGCTCTCTGATGTAGCCCTGCTGGAACTGGCGCGTAGTGAGGCGATAAAGCTCTTTGAAATAGACCCACGGTTGGAAAAGCCTGAGCACCGTCTTCTGGTGAAAGAGCTAGCTCGGGTCTGGCCAGAGCAGGGTGGTGAGTGGAGCTAGATGTAAAGTTGGTTGAGCTCTATTAATGTAAAGGGGTGGGGTGGATATGAGAAGACTGAAATGGGTCGCAGGATGTTAGTACAGGATAAGCTCAGAATTCTACGAAGTAGTGGAGCAAATCTTTGGCAACTAGCACAATAGGCTATCCTCTCTAGCGGGCTTTGTGCTATAATTCGGGCATACAGGAGGCTAAATTCAGGTAGTGATGATTAAACAGAAGTTGGTAGAGTTATTAACGCAGGCAGCAAATGCAGCCCAACAGCAGGGTAAGCTGCCTTCGGTTGTTTTGCCTCAGGTAACAGTGGAGCACCCCCAGAACCCGGAGTATGGCGATTATGCTTCAAGCCTGCCCCTTAAATTGGCCCGCGCCACCAGTCTTAAGCCACTAGCTATCGCCGAGACGATAGCTGAACTGATGGCACCCACTCCGGAGATTGACACCATTAAGGTGGCCCCACCCGGTTTTATTAACTTTACCCTTAAGAACGATTGGTTGTCCAAACAGGTGGATGAAGTCCTTAAGGCTGATGATGCTTACGGTAACGTTGACCTGGGACAGGGTAGCCGGGTGCAGGTAGAGTTTGTTAGCGTCAACCCCACCGGCCCGCTTCATGTTGGACACGGGCGCGGTGCTATTTTAGGTAGTACCTTAGCCAATGTGCTCACGGCTACCGGCTACAGTGTGGAGAAGGAATACTATATCAACGATGCTGGTAGCCAGATAGGCGCCTTTGCTCGCTCCCTCTATGTCCGTTACCAGCAGGGGTTGGGCGCTAGCGTTGAGATGCCCAGCGATGGCTATTTGGGCGGATACATGATTGACCTGGCTAAGGAGATTATCGCCGAGGAGGGAGACCGGTTTCTAGCACTTCCTGAGCCAGAGGCAGTGTTAAAGTTAGGCAAGCTCGGCTTAGACGAGATGATAAAGCAAATTAAGGTTGACCTTGAATTATTAGAGGTAACCTTTGACGTCTGGTTCAGCGAGCAGAGCCTCTACGATAATGGGCAGTATCAGAGGGCAATGTCATTCCTGCGTGACGGAGGCTATATCGGTGACCGGGAAGGGGCTAGCTGGTTCATTTCCACTGCCCTGGGTGAGGATAAAGACAATGTCGTGGTGCGGGGTGATGGCTCGCCCACCTATTTTGCCGCTGATATCGCCTATCACTACAATAAGTTTATCGAGCGTAAGTTTGATAGGGTAATTAACATCTGGGGGGCGGACCACCAGGGGCACGTGTCCCGAATGAAGGCTGTAGTTACTGCCCTTGGTATTGCCCCAGAGCGGCTTCAGGTGATAATCTCTCAGCTGGTTACCCTGCGCCGTGGTAATGAGCTGGTTCGTGTTTCTAAACGCAGTGGTGACATCATCACCCTGCGTGAGGTAGTAGATGAGGTGGGGGTTGATGCCTGTCGCTTTTTCTTTTTATCCCGCTCGGCGGATAGCCAAATGGACTTCGATTTGGAGTTAGCCAAGAAGCAATCGGCAGATAATCCGGTATACTATGTGCAGTATGCCCACGCCCGAATTGCCAGTATCCTTCGCCTGGCTAAGGAAAGGGAAATTGACTTTCGAGATGGTAATGTTTCGCTCCTGACTACTGAGCCTGAGCTTAGCCTGATACGGAAAATGCTACTGTTACCGGAGATAATTGAGATGGTAGCCAGTATCCTGGAGCCCCATCATCTTGCCTATTATGCTCAGGACCTGGCCACTATATTTCATAGCTTTTATACGCAGTGTCGGGTTGTTTCTGATGATGAGATACTAACCAGAGCCCGTCTCAAACTGGTGGCGGCCGCCAGGCTGGTTCTGGCGAAGACCCTTAACCTTATGGGCATGACAGCCCCAGAGACAATGTGAAGCGGTATTAGCCGTTAAGCTGAGATGATGACTCATATCCATCATAAGTGGTTGAATAGAATTAAGGGGAGAAAAATAATTAGATGAAACGTCGTACATTTTCGGGAGCGCGTCCTACCGGGCGTCAGCATCTGGGGAATTACCTGGGAGCCTTACAGAACTGGGTGAGTCTTCAGAGTGGGTATGACTGTATCTATTGTGTAGTTGATATACATGCCTTGACCACACTGGAGGACACCAGCGGACTGCAAAAGAATATCCATGAGATGGTGCTTGACTGGCTAGCGGCTGGCCTTGACCCTAAGAAAAGCATCCTGTTTGTTCAGTCTCATGTCCCTGAGGTTACGGAACTGCATACCCTGCTTAGCATGATTACTCCGTTAAGCTGGCTGCTCAGGGTACCTACCTTCAAGGAAAAGGTAAAGCTTCAACCTCAGAATGTAAACTACGGGTTGGTCGGCTATCCAGTTCTGATGACGGCTGACATTATTCTGTATAAGGCTGAGGTGGTGCCCGTTGGTGAAGATCAGTTACCCCATCTAGAGTTAGCCAGGGAGATTACCCGACGCTTTAATTACCTTTTTGGTGATACTTTCCCTGAACCCGGAGCCAAGCTGACTTCGTTCCCGTTGGTGCTGGGGCTGGATGGCAAAGAAAAGATGAGTAAGCAACTGGGTAATGATATTGAATTAGCCCTCTCCGAAGAGGAGACTGTAGCCCGAGTGATGGAGGCAGTTACTGACCCAGCGCGCCGCTATCGTGATGACCCAGGACACCCGGAGATATGCAATATTTTTCGGCTTCACGGATACTTTAGTCCCCTCCAGCAAGATGATTTAGCCGCACAGTGTCGCACCGCTGAGATTGGCTGCGTTGATTGTAAGAAGCTCCTGGCGCAGGAGATTAATGATACGCTCAGGTCCTTCCGGGAGCGACGGGCAGCCCTGGCGGGTAAACCAAAATATATAACTGATGTTCTTGCCGATGGCGCCTCCCGTGCCCGAGTTATCGCCCGGGAAACCATGAGAGAAGTCAAACGAAATATAGGACTCCTCTAAGCTAAACCACTTGGTATTCGCCGACAAATCGCTTCATCAATTAGGCTATACGATGTTTGTTTAAGAATCACTTCATCAGTTAAGCTACACGATATTTGTTTAAGAATCGCTTCATTCGAGACAGCGCTTCCTCAATTTCCACCAGTGAGGTAGCGTAACAGCAACGGACATAACCCTCACCGCACTGCCCAAAGGCAATACCCGGCACTACCGCCACCTTTTCCTCAATGAGGAGCTTTTCTGCAAATTCCTCTGAGGTCATCCCGGTGCTCTTTATTGATGGAAAGGCATAAAATGCCCCCCGGGGCTCAAAACATGACAAACCAATTTCATTCAGCCCCCTGACGATTACCAGGCGTCGGCGGTTATATTCCTCAACCATCTCAACGACACTATTTTCCCCCGATTTCAATGCCTCAATAGCGGCAACCTGTCCCATTGTTGGGGCACTCATTATGGTGTACTGGTGAATTTTGGTCATGGCGGCGATAATCTCCTTGTTAGCCGCAGCATAACCGATACGCCACCCAGTCATAGCGTATGATTTAGAGAAGCCACCTAGAAGAATGGTGTTTTCCCTCATCCCCGGCAGTGTCGCCAGGCAGGTGTGCTCCACACCATAGACAAGTCGGGCATAGATTTCATCAGAGATTAGCAGTAGCTGGTGACGTTGGGCTACCTCGGCAATATTGGCTAGCTTATCCCGGGACATCACCGCCCCGGTTGGATTGGCAGGATAACCAATAAGGATGGCCTTAGTCTTGTTGGTGACTCGAGTTTCAATATCGGCAGCGCTAACCTCAAAATCATTTCCCCCACTGGTAGGTACCATGACCGGAGTGCCGCCAGCCAGAATGACACATGAATCAT
>DAOWJG010000125.1 GCA_030640485.1 Dehalococcoidales bacterium
AAGGGGAAGGGGAAAAAGGGATAGGGTTACAAAAATCTAAAGGAGACCCACTCAGATGAGACTTAAGAAAGCAATACTAAAGGACTTCAACTCCACCGACTATGAAGCCACTATCCAGCTTACTGGTAGCTACAAGGCTTACCTCAAGGGTGTTACCGTAGCCAGAAATCTGCCGGCTGCCGAAATGGCTCTGGGCCGGAAGGTTGCTGTCATCTTCTTTGATGAGTATAACTCCAAAGAGGCGGTGGTCATCGCCATCTATACCTAGTTTTCCCGCGCCCTACTACACCATCTACTCTTTAGTCACGCTTGAGGCAATGCTCTTCAGAATGCTGAGGATGCCAATGACCGCCCGCTGTACATCAACTGGCTCCTGTGATAACATCCGGGCAACGTAAGGGTCCAATCGCCTACCAACGTAGGCTGGACTCTCTTCAGCTACGCTAGTAGCCTGAGGGGACAGGTAACCAGCCAGGGCAAATAGCTCATTCTCCCCAAAGCCTAAGGGCTTGGCCAGCCGGCGCAGAATACGCCCTGAGGGGAAACGCTCCCTCCTCTCGATACGGCCCAGATGGGATGCCGATACTCCTGACCTCCCCGCCAACTCCCCCAGCGTCAGCGACATCATAATCCTCTGCTGCCTGATTATCTCACCTAAATCATTTCGGTTGCTATTGTCCATAACTATATTATAACCTCCGTTTGGCAAACTTCAATAGCTAAATAGTATCATATTTTTTGCCAAATGGCAAATCCCTCCCCTACTTAAGTTTGTGTCTTCTATATATTAGCCTGCTGGCATTAAATGTCCCTTAAAATAGCGTTAAGATTTCATTAAAATCTTATTTCTTGACGGCTAGAGCTAAGGGTTATACAATGGCACTGCTTAAGAAAAATGGCTAAGAAATATGATGTTATTATTGTGGGTGGTGGTCCGGCTGGAATCTTCGCGGCTTTAGAGCTCTCCCAGCCGCCGGGCCTTAGTGTTTTACTCATTGAGAAGGGTAAGGACATTGATAAACGCACCAACCTGGTTTGTGGTCTGGGGGGTGCTGGGGCCTATAGCGATGGTAAGCTAACATTAACCCCGGAGGTGGGGGGTCGGCTTCAGGATTATCTCGGTAAAACTGAGACTGAGGCCCTAATTAAACATGTTGATGATATATATCTCAGGTTCGGCGCTCCCAGCAAGCTCTATGGAATAGGCGATGAGGTTAATGAGATAAGACGCCGGGCATCTCTTGCCGGACTACGCCTGATACCGGTGCCGCTCCGTCATCTGGGCACGGAGCGTTGCCGCTCGGTACTCAAGACAATACGAGATTACCTGATTTCACGCCTAGAACTTAAGCTTGAGGTAATGGCCTCATCAGTCATCACCGATAACGGCAAGGCTACAGGTATTGAAACCGAGATGGGAGAGCGTTTTGACTGTGATTACCTGATTTTGGCTCCCGGTCGGGAAGGGGCGGATTGGCTATTGACCGAGGCTAAACGGCTCAAGCTGACCCTGTACAACAATCCAGTTGATGTTGGCATTAGAGTCGAGGTGCCCGTAGCCGTAATGGAGGGGCTGACCAGTGTGCTCTATGAGGCGAAGCTGGAGTTTCTGTCCCAGAGCTTCGATGACCGGATTAGAACCTTCTGCATGTGTCCGGCTGGCGAGGTTACCATGGAGACTACCGGCGGATCTGACCCCGTAATCACGGTTAACGGACATAGCTATGCCAACTCCAAGAGCCAGAACACTAATTTCGCCCTGCTGGTAAGCACCAACTTCACTGAGCCATTCCGGGAGCCTATTGCCTACGGCAAGTATCTGGCCAGACTGGCTAATATCCTTAGCGGTGGAGTAATGGTACAGCGCCTGGGCGACCTTATGGAGGGTCACCGCTCTACCCCAGCCCGCATTGAGCGGGGCATAGTTAAACCAACCTTAAGGCAGGCTACACCGGGTGACCTTAGTTTTGTCCTCCCCTATCGCCACCTTACCGGACTCCTGGAGATGCTTCAGGCAATAGATAAACTGGCTCCCGGTGTGGCGGCCAAGCATACCCTACTTTACGGTGTTGAGGTTAAATTCTACTCTTGCCGACCCCAGCTTAGTCCCAGCCTCGAGACCGAGGTTAACAACATGTTTGCCGCCGGTGATGGCGCCGGGGTTAGTCGGGGGCTAATTCAGGCCTCGGCTTCGGGTGTAGTGGCTGCCCGTGAGATATTGAGGAGAAGAGGGCACAATCTACCTGCCGTTTCTTGACAGGGCAGCCCATGCCCTCTAAAATAGGGTTGTCTAATTATTCTCACCCCTTAATCCTCTCTCTTCAAAGGAAGAGCCGGTAGCTGCTAAAGAGGCAAGTCCTCTTTAAGCTTTATTATTAAATACAATATTCATGGTCTAGAAGGAGGCTGATGCTATGTGGCTAATGTAGTCGCTGGTGAGCATGAGAGCTTTGATAGTTTGCTCAAACGGTTTAACAAAAGGGTACAACAAGATGGTATTCTATCCGAAGTGCGCCGTCGAGAACACTATGAGAAGCCTAGCATTAGACGTAAGCGGAAGAGAGCCGCCAAAAAGCGTAAGTCTGCCCGAGCACCAAGAAGTTAGGAGCATCTCAGGAGATTACAGGTAACCCTGTCTTCTAGCCTTAATATTCACTTTTTGTTATATGATGGGTGGCGTTTAAGTTATTGACCATGGGGATTAGAATGGAAGCGAATTTAAAACAAAAGCTAGAAACCGACCTAAAGCAGGCAATAAGGGCTAAAGATAATGCAAGGCGTTCTGTTATCCGACTGGCAATGGCCGCTATCCAAAATAAGGAGATTGCCAAGCGTGCTGCCTTAGATGATACGGATATCCTCGGTATTATCGCCAAAGAAGTTAAGCAGCGGCATGAGAGCATTGAAGCCTTCAAGCAGGGAAACCGCCCTGACCTCGTGGCTCAGGAAGAGGCTGAGCTGGCTATCCTTCAGGGATATTTACCACCACAGATGACCCGGGAGGAGATTATAGCTGAGGCGCGGCAGGTTATTACCGAGGTCGGGGCACAGGGACCCGGTGACAAGGGAAAGGTTATGTCCCGAATTATTCCCCAGCTTAAGGGTAGGGCAGATGGGAGAGAGATAAATACCGTCGTAACTGAGTTACTGAGTTAATAATATGACTTGCGATACGCTTAAGAAAAGTAACATCCAGATAGGGGGGCAAGAGCCCCTCTTATGTTTTATAATTGGGAAGCGGGACGAATTAGTGCCCACAATTGAAGTCAGCTTAAGAAGGTAGCCGACTAATGCATACCATTGAAGTGCGTTTAAAAAAGCATCTAGCGGATGCTAGAGGGCTGGGTCTGGTACGGGATATACATGACCTGGGCATAACCTCAGTCTCCAACGTCCGCGTGGTCGACGTATACTGGCTGGATGCTGATTTAACTCAAGATTCACTGGAACTCGTTTGCCATCGCCTGCTTGCCGACCCGGTGACTCAAGAATACTGGTACGGGCAGCAGCCTCGCTCTGAGGATGAAGCTGATGCCAACTGCCACAGCATTGAGGTTGCCTATAATGCCGGGGTTACTGATCCGGTTGAGGGCACTATCATCAAGGCACTTCAGGATTTGGGTGTGGGCGAGGTCAGGGCAATTAAAACCGCCAAGCGATACCTCATTGAAGGGCAATTGGATGCGCCGCAGCTAGAGGCTATATGCGATAAGCTGTTGGTAAATCCCATTATCCAACACGTAGTTAGAGAGGAACCGGTAGGGTTCCCGGAAAATCCCCGGTACGAATTTATCCTAAAAGAGGTTGACGTCGGGCAGGCAGGGCAGGAGTTTGGGTTTAGCGAAGAT
>DAOWJG010000032.1 GCA_030640485.1 Dehalococcoidales bacterium
GAGCCTTCACATAATTATATCGCAGAGCTAGAACAAACCTCTAGTGGTGAGCCGTCTGTTTCCGAGGCAATGGAATCCGAGGAGACACGTCGAGCTATTCAGGAGACCCTGTCCAGTCTACCCCTGCACTATAAACAGGTTCTCCTGCTCAAGTACGTTGAGGAAATGCCTGTATTGGAGATAAGCCAAGTCATGGGACGGTCACCAAAGTCGATTGAAGGGCTGCTGACACGAGCCCGAAAGGGTCTGCGGGATAAGCTCACTACGCAAAATGAGGGATAAAGGCAGGTAAAGGCGACCAATATAACAGAGGACACCAGATAGCGAGAGAATAATGATAGATTTCGATAATGACCAGGATATAAAAAGACTACTTAGGTCGGTATATAAACCAGTAGCCCCTTCACCGGAACTAAAGGAGCAATTACTCAAGCGTCTTACGCTTGAAGTTAGTGGTGCTGCCTTAAGGGCATCTTATCCCCTATGGGAGCGACCCAAGCTGTGGCTACCAATCACGGTGGCAGTAATTTCAGGAGTTATCGGCTATGGTGCCTGGTTATCACTGAATGTAGTCCCCACGCTACTACCGTAGGTCACAACCTTGACAGCATCATCGGCATTCAGACTCTTCAAGTAAGTTTCAACCTGATTGACAGAGAAACAACTATATCCACAGCGCGAGAAGCTACGGTGATACTAATCTACAAAGAGAGCCACTGCCCCACGGTGTCCACAGCCTTATCAACGCCGAAATACTCGGTGAAAAGGCGGAAGTAGTGGAGCTCCTCCTTGCTGCGAATCAGGGGGTAATTAGCCTGTGCCTCAGCCAGTTCGCGGTCAGGTATTTGTTCCTCAAAGTAGGCTGGGAGTACCCCGGCAGAGCCTGAACCCTGAGAGAATTCCTGCTTGCTCCGCCACACTACGGACTCGGGCAACAGACTCTCATAAGCCTTGCGGAATATCCACTTTTCGATTTTCTGACTTCCCTCAGGCTTTTGCTTATATCGAGGGGGAATTGTCAGGGAGTACTGCAATAGTTCCCCGGAAATCAACGGCGCCACGACGCGGACAGAGTTACACATGTTCATCCTGTCCAGGCGCAGCGAGGCGTTATTATGCAAAAAACCAATACACTCCATCTGTTTGGCAAACAACTCCTCGGTGGGATAACATCCGAGATATTGGTAGCCGCAAAACACCTCATCGCCCCCCTCACCAGAGAGCAGTACCTGGATACCCTGCTCGCTGGCATACCGTGAAATGAGATAGTTGGAAACTGAGCTCCTTACCAGAGAGGGGTCAAAGCTCTCCAGATAATAGATGACCTCAGGCAGAACACCTAGCACCTGTTTAAGATCCACAATGAGCTCGTGGTGTTCGGAGCCAATGTGACTGGCTGCTATACGGGCGGAGTGAATATCGTCACTCTCCCCCACTCCCAAGACAAAGGTCTTCAGCTTGGCACTCTGGCCAAATTTCTCCTTATACGCCTGGCTACCAACATAATTAATGACGCTGCTATCCATGCCTCCGCTGAGTAATCCGCCGGTAGGCACCGCGAAGTCTATACGACTATTGAAGCTCCGCTCGATAATCTCCCGGATATCCCCTGCCATTGTCTCAACGCTGGTATCCCGGAATTTCGGCGGGCTCTTAGGTAGTTCGTCAAATTGGGTTAGTTGACCCCTACCATCCATGTAGTACCCGTTGGGAAACTCGTAAACCTCTTTGGTCACCTGTAATATCCCCTTAAGCTCAGATGCGAGATACAGAGCACTATCTTTCCACCCATAGAAAAGGGTTTTGATACCGAGTAAGTCGCGGGCCGCCAAGAAATCTTGGCCATCGGAGATAACCAACGTGAAGATAGTATCGCTCAGGTATTTGAGCATTTCCTTACCATACTTCTCATAAAGGGTAAGCAGCAGGCGCTCCTCCCGGAATGGTCCATCCGACACGTTGTGCTCACGAGCCAGGTCAGGCCAATTGCCCATCTGACCATCATAGCAAAGCCTGAGATTGGGGTTGCCAGGGCTACGAATCGGAATCTCTACTTTATTGCCTGAAGCGGCACCGTCAGCCTGGAGATAGTTCTGGGCCATGATGACTTGACCACCTTCATGTATCCCTGAGGTATAGGGACCCCGGTGGGCGATGGTGCGCATAACGGCTTCCACCTCGCTCCGCTTGGAATTACCACAAGCAACGGCCAGTCCGCTCATCTGATAAAAACCTCCCTCGTAATAGCTTACACCAGAGCCTATTTCACAATCTCAAAGATAGCTACCAGCCCATGCCCGCAACCGAGCCCCTCCTGAAGCTCCATCTCGAGCTCCCGGAGACAGTAGCCCAGTTGCGGCTCCACCAGACTAGCTCGTGGGTTGCCAATTCCGGTAGATGCCGCTGTCTTTACTATTTTCCCCATGGTACTGATTGCCCTTCTAACTGCGATGGGTATCTTGGATGGTGCTTCCGGAGGGATACCTAGCTCCAGTAGCGCCTTAGTATAGAGGACGATATAGTTCCAATGGGTAGTGAGCCGCTGGTAATAGTTATTTACCTCATCAAATCCTTGTCTAGGGATGTAGTAAACCAGTAGCTCATCTAGATTGGTACCTAAATTTGGCTCAAAAAGAGAATTGACCATTCGGCGCAGGGGCTGGCAGTGGGGATTATACTGGGTAGTATCCATGTGACGGCCCACAAACGAGGAGCGGTCAGCTAGCTTGCGCAAGGTGATACCATCTTCCGTCTTTCTCCTGACCTGTTGATAGATGCTCATAACCTCACTGCGACCCATAATCCTCAGTGGGAAGTAGGTTAGTTCCGGTTGCCTTACCCCATTCCCGGAATAAATGTAAGAAATTGCGTAGTCTATCCACTGGTTATGTTCACAGTCCGCTGTCCACAGTGTCTGCCACTCGTAAGAAAACCGCCCCAGCCAGTCAACTAGAATGATGGCTCCGTTATTGCTGTGCTTTATGATGTTGCTCAAAAGCTCCACAGTCTGTTCGTCGCTGTTGTGGGATAGCGTACCGTAGTTAGCCAGATAAAGGTCATAGGATTGCTCACTAAGTAATTTACAATCGTTAAAGTCTGAGAGGCTGAAAGAAATATTCTGTTTCTCTTTGTAAATAGCCTGCGCTTGCCTCAGCAGCCCCTCATTCATATCAATTCCCTGGTAGGCATCAAGTATGTCGGGCTGGATAACCTTGGTGCTGTGCCCTGAAATCAAGGACTTACTGTCGTTGATGGCGGTAATCAGCTCGAAGCCATCGCCGCTACCACATCCCAGGTCCAGTATGCTAAGCCCCTCACCGCGCTTCTTTTTTTGGGCTGCCAGCCGTTCCAGATAGGGTCTGAGGTAAAGCCCAATCTGCTCATCCTCCCAGAAACGACGCACATTATCGTACTTGCCCCGAAGACCACCGGGTTTTTGATACTGACCACTCTTGAGTGCCTCATCATAGGCGTCTTTTTCCGCCATAAACTCTCCCCTAATCACCTCTATCAGCATTTAAAGATTCCACTACCGCTATAGCCTGGAAACCATCAGCCCCATAGCCATCAGCACCGATGCTTCGCGCGAATTCCTCGGAGACAGGCGCTCCGCCAATGATGACCTTAACCTTATCCCGGAGCCCGCTCTCGGTGAGGGCTTGGATAATGTCACCCATGTGTGCCATGGTGCTGGTCAGTAGTGCTGATAGCCCCAGGAATTGGGGCTGCTCGTTTTCCACCGCATCCACGATGGTTTGAGTATCAATGTCATTACCCAAATCCTTAACCATATAGCCCGCCCCCCGAAGCAATATTGAGACTATATTCTTACCGATGTCGTGCAGGTCACCCTTTACCGTAGCCACAACTATCTTACCTTTGGTTGTAATGCCACTCTCGGCAAGATGAGGCTCCAGCATCTCCATAGCAATCCCCACTGCTTCGGCTGATGCCAACATATCGGGAATGAAGTATTCCTTGGTCTCGAATTTTTGCCCTACAATTTTCATGCCCTCGGTGAGACCATTGTTGATTATATCCGGCACATGCACCCCGGCGGTAAGGGCTTCAGTGACAAGCTCAGTCACTCCAGGCTGGCCTACCTTCCCTTCGTCCAGCCCCTCATCGTCTTGGGTTACCCTCCCCTGGACGACATTTTCTCGAATTAAGCTAATTATATCCTGAGTCATGCTTACTCTCCTATTCTAGTAGTCTTTCAGTCTCGTCAGCAGGCCGGGTACTTCCTGAAACACCCTGTCAATGGTCTCCCTATCCAGATGGTGTGGCGGTAACGAAAGCAACTCCTGCAACCGCTCCTGTGCCCGAAACAAGGTCTCATCTATCATACCGCTACTCTCAAAGGGATATGGCGGGGTAATCTCGCCAGAACGAAGTGCCCTTCGCACAAAACGCACATAAAGCTTATGTGAGGTGCCCATTACCCTACGCGTTTGCTCTAGACATTCGGTGACCGTCTCCGCCGTCACTATTGGCTGCCCAGCAAACCTTTTCACCATGCCGATATGGGTATTATCCAACACTGCCTGAACCGGGCAAAAGGTGTTGGTTCGCTCCAGAAGACCAAAGGCATAATGCAGATATTGAGGACCAGCCAGCGTCACCAGGATGTGGGAAAAGAGTTTCTCCACCGAGGCCTGAATGCCGGGCACCTTTACATCGGAGATGCCGCCGGTGGAATAGCAGGGCAAGCCGTAATAGCGTGCCATCTGCACACAGTCAACATTATACTGGCTAAACTCAGGGACCCCGTAGGAGTCATTAAGGTTATCCATACGTGCCCGCACCGGTACGCTACCATAGAGCACAGGAGTACCCTTGTTTACTAGTTGTGTCAGGACTATGCCCACCAGAATCTCGGCATTGATTTGAGCTACCATACCCTCTTCCCTGATAGGGGCGGTGGAACCACCCTGAGGGGAACTGGATATCACCAGAGGAATGCCTCTCTTGGCTATTTCTATCGCTTTCTGCGTAGTATCGTCCACAAGCTGCAGGGGACTCTTTACCACACAAGTGATAAAAGAGATGATCGGGTTCTCTCTAAATCTGTCCTCCCCACCGGCTATGAGCTTAGCCATCCTGACTACGCTGTCCAGCTGGCTTAACTTGGTTAGTCCCGACATAACGTGCTTGGTGGTGTTGTTAAGAGAGACAAAAAACTTATTGACGTCCTTATTATCTTCGCCTATGTCATCATCCTGAATGTTAACCGTACGCAGGAAACTATCCCAGGAGTCGAGGTATTGACACAGGTGTGCTGCCTTGGCTAGCCTATCCACCGTACCCTTCCGCACCCTAAATACGGGGAAATCAACCTCACAACCCGTCTCTCGCTTACTAATAAAGGCTTCTATATCCACGTCCAACCAGTTGTTGGCTTCAGAACCTGAGGCAAAGTGCACCCTGGGCTCACCGCCATCGAGAATGAGGCAATTATCCTCATTCCTTGCCCCCAACTTCACCACCCTTGGTGCTGCCCCCAGCGCCTCCAAGACAAGCTTCTCCGGTACCCTGAGTAACCAGCGAGCGGCACCTTCCGACTCCATGGGTAAGACCTCAGCCCCCGAGTCGCCAAAGACCTCAGCGGCATGACGATTAAAACACACTATGCCGGGGTCAATCAGAATGGACAGAGAAGCCCGATGTATCCGCTCTATCTGTGCTAGATTAAGTCGCTGGTAGGGTTCTAGCAGCACCCCTTGTCGTGCCATCTAACTCACCTCGTTTACCAGCATGCTTTACTCCACAACGCCTGTTATCTCCGAGAGC
>DAOWJG010000180.1 GCA_030640485.1 Dehalococcoidales bacterium
CCAAATCCAGCTTTTGAGCCACATAAGCTGCCTGTGTTCCCTTACCGGCACCAGGAGCCCCTAAGAGAATAATATACACCACTTTTCCTTTTTCATAAAGAACTCCATAAGCCGGCACTACTCAGCCCACTTCATAAAGACTTCGTAATGGCATTTAGCTTTCCGCCTACTTTATAAAACCTCCGTAGTAGCATCTAGCTTTCCGCCTACTTTATAAAACCTTCGTAGCGCCGCATAACAAGCTGCGCTTCTATCTGCTTCATGGTATCCAGAACAACACCCACCACAATAATCAAACCCATACTGGATAGCTGTATCACCTGAACATTGGTAATCTCCCGCGCGATAAAGGGCACTACTCCCACTATAGCTAGAAAAAGGGCGCCCGCCCAGGTAATACGCTTAATAACCTGGTTGAGATAATCGGCAGTATGTCTCCCCGGTCTAATCCCGGGGACAAAACCTCCCTGCCGCTGCAAGACACCCGGCAAATCCTGCTGTTCAAAGATTACCATGGTGTAAAAGAAGGCAAAAGCCATAGTCAGCACAAAAAAGAGCCCCCAATAAAATAGGCCCATCGGTAATGGTGCATTGGGATTAAACAGGTTGACAATACTATTGGCAAAGTTAGGGTCAGCCCCAACCGGTGCTGCAAAATAACTAGCTATCATACCGGGAAACATTACGATTGACATGGCAAAGATAAGTGGTATCATCCCAGCAGTGTTTACTCGCAACGGGATATGGGTCGAGCCGGCCTGCCGATACATGCGACCGCCACGAAAAACACTCTTCGCATATTGGACCGAAATACGCCGGTGCGCCTCAGTAAAGATGACTATAGCCACAATAGTAACCATGGCTATAATCCAATAACCAGCCACGCCAAGACCCTGTCCCGATTGTACCGCTAAAGAACTCTGCCCCATTAGCTGGGCAAAGCCGGCGACAATGCCGCCAAAAATTATCATTGATATCCCGTTACCAATACCATTTTCGGTAATCAGCTCTCCCAGCCAGACCAGGAACATGGTGCCAGCCATCATCGACACAACCATAGCTACCGTAGTCAACGGTTCGGCACTAGAGAGTACCGGAGGGTCAGCCCGCTGGAGGATTACTATCTGCCCGTATCCGGAAAGGCCAGCCAGAGGCACCGTAAGCCAGTGGGTAATTTGATTAATCCTATTCCGGCCGGCTTCTCCCTCCTGAGACAGGCCTCGCAGACGGGGTATAACGGGTGTCAAAAGCATCATTATGATTGACGCAGTGATATAGGGGTAAACCCCCATGGCAGCCACGCTGAACTGCCTCATGGCACCACCGCTGAACATATCAAGCATGCCCAGTATCGGCATCTTCTCAAATAGTTGACCCAGAGCATCGGCATCCACCCCAGGTAGCGGCACATGAGCCACAAAGCGGAAGACCACCAGCATCCCAATGGTAAAGAGAATCCGACGTCTTAAGTCAGGTAATCGGAAGGCATCAAGCATTGCCTGTAAGAGTCGTGGCCTGGTTGATCTCCCTCCCTGCGCCGGCCGCCTTACTTTTGGCTGCAAGGGTAATGCCGAATCAGCTTGTCTCTGCCGCATGCCCAATCTCCTCCACTGTACCCCCCGCAGCTTCAATCTTGGCTCTAGCGGCAGCGGAAAACCGGTTTGCCTTTACCGAAAGCGGATAACTGATATCTCCCCCAGCCAGAATCTTAATGGGATATCGTAGTGACTTCACTACTCCAGTGGCGACCAACCTCTCCGGTGTTACCTCACTCCCGGCCTCAAACCGGTTAAGCTTATCGATATTGATCAGACTGTACTCCGTTCTAAAAATATTGGTAAAGCCACGTTTCCGCGGCAGGCGCCTAATTAAAGGTAGCTGACCACCTTCAAAACCAGGCTTCATCCTAAAGCCGGAGCGAGACTTTTGTCCCTTACAACCCCGCCCGGAATAGGTGCCGCGTCCACTGCCATCACCACGACCCACCCGCCTCCGTCCTCTCTTAGAACCAGTTGCTGGCGAGAGTTCATCCTGCCTCACGAGCCTTCCACCTCCACCCTAACCAAATGCTTTACCCTATTAATCATACCCCTGACTGAGGCACAGTCATTATGGACAACACTCTGATTTAACCGATGTAAACCAAGCGCCTTCAGGGTTCTCCTCTGGATCCTGTTATAGCCAATACCACTCTTAACCCAGACAACACAGAGCCTAGCCATCGCTTATCGCCTCCTCCTCAACCTTAAAGGCTGCCTTACGCTTAGCCAATGCCTCCTTTAGGTCTCTAAGCTGCCTAAGAGCCAGCATGGTTGCCTTCGCCATATTAACCCGGTTAGAGCTACCCAATGATTTAGTCAAAACATCCTTAATTCCGGCTGCCTCCATCACCACCCGAACACTGCTACCGGCAATAATGCCCGTTCCGGGTGCAGCTGGCTTTAGTAAGACTTCAGCGGCACCAAATTTAACCCTTATTTCGTGGGGAATAGTTGACCCTGCCAGCGGCACTTTAATCAGATTCTTCTTGGCATCAACGCCCGCCTTATTAATTGCTGCCGGCACTTCGTTTGCCTTACCTCTACCAATGCCGACATGTCCGTTACCATCGCCGGTTATCACCAAGGCGCTAAAGCTAAGGCGCTTACCCCCCTTCATCACCTTAGACACCCGATTAATGTAAACCAGCTTATCATTGAGCACCAATTCGGCTGGGTCTATCCTGCCTGCCAAATCTATCACCTAGCTAACAACCACCTTTCCTAGAATTTCAAGCCCCCCTGCCTGGCGGCCTCAGCTAAGGCCTTAACTCGGCCATGATATTTGTAGCCGCCACGATCAAAAACCACCTGGGTTACCCCCTTACTTAACACCCGCTTAGCTACCAGCGAACCAACCAGCTCAGCCCTGCCAGCCTTCACCTTACCCTCGACTTCACTCCTTATCTCAGGGTCGAGGGTTGAGATACAGACCAGAGTATGCCCCTTTAGGTCGTCAATAACCTGAGCATAAATATGGTTCAGACTACGAAAGACACATAAACGCGGCCTACCAGTGGTGCCTTTCACCCTGGCTCTAACTCGGCTATGTCTTCTCTGACGTGCCACCCTTGGCTCAACTTGACTCATTACCCCCCTCTATCCACTGCTCTGCTTACCCTTACCTGGCTTCAAACGAATCTGCTCTCCGAGATATCTAATACCCTTACCTTTATACGCATCAGGCGGGCGAATAGCCCTAATCTCAGCGGCCATTTCACCAACTACCTCTTTATTAATCCCGGTTACCTTGATACGATTTGCCCCCTCAGTATCTAGGGATACCCCCGGTAAAGGGGATATCTCTACCAAATGAGAAAAGCCAACACGAAATACCAGCTTATCCCCCACCTTTTCTGCCCGATAACCCACCCCCACTATCTCTAGATTCTTCTCAAAACCTTTAGCTACCCCCTCCACCATGTTAGCCAGAAGGGTCCGGGTCAGCCCATGTAAGGAGCGATGCTCCTTGTTATCACTGGGCCGCGACACTACCAAGTTATTATCGCTTAAGGTAATAGACATTGCTTGGTTAAAACGACGACACAGCTCTCCTTTGGGTCCGGTTACCGTAACCTCGCTGCCTTTCATTTTTACCACCACACCCGGTGGCACCGTTATTGGCATCCGCCCTACCCTAGACATTTTATACTGACCTCGTCACCAAATTATTAAACCTAGACACTATACTGACCTCGCCACCAAATTACCAAATCCAGACATCTATACTGACCTCAAAACAGGGTCATTAAACATAGCTACTGAATTACCAAACATAGCATAACAGCTCACCACCAACACCCTTCCGCCAGGCCTGCTGTCCCGTCATAATCCCCTTAGGTGTCGAAACGATAGCAATACCCAAACCACCATAGACCCGGGGGATTTCTTTCTGCCCGGTATATACTCTTAATCCAGGCTTGCTTACCCGCTCCAACCCATAGAGAATTGGCTGATTCTTATCGTCATACTTAAGATGAACTTTGATCACCCGATGAGACTTACCCTTAAGCACCTCATAATCACTAATAAAACCCTCGGCCTTAAGAATTCTGGTTATGGACAGCTTCATCTTTGATGACGGTATCAGCACCGAATCATGCCGTGCCATAATCGCATTACGAATTCGGGTTAGCATATCCGCTATTGGGTCAGAAACAGTCACGCTTACCCCCTTAGTCGATACTTATTTATTACCGTAAACAGCCCCTGTTACCAGCTTGATTTTCTTACCCCCGGAATCTGACCCGCCAGGGCCAGCTTACGGAAGCAAATACGACACAAACCAAACCGACGCATATAGGCACGAGGCCGGCCACACAAGTAACACCGATGATACTGCTGTACCTGATATTTAGGCGGCCGCTGCGACTTTACTATCATTGATTTCTTCGCCATCTATGCCGACTCCTAATCCCTATCTATCTCTAATCCTTACTAAAAGGCATACCCAATAACTCAAGTAGGTGTCTGCCTTCCTCATCTGTCTTTGCTGTAGTAATAATTGAAATCTCAAGTCCCCGCACCTTATCTACTTTATCATAATCCACTTCGGGGAAAATAATTTGCTCGTTAAACCCAAATGAGTAGTTGCCCCGGCCGTCAAAAGAATTTCGGGAAACCCCCTGAAACTCTCGCTGGCGTGGCAGGACAGCATTCACCAGCCTATCAAAGAAATCATACATCCGCTCCCCGCGCAGGGTTACCTTCAAACCGATGGGCATACCTGTCCTCAACTTAAAAGAAGCAATAGATTTCCTGGCCCGAGTGATTACCGGGTGCTGCCCCGAAATAGCCACCAGATCAGTTTCCGCCGCCTCTAGAGCCTTGGCGTTCTGAATTGCCTCTCCCAAGCCAATGTTAAGCACTAACTTCTCCAGACGCGGTACCTGCATTATATTCCGATACCCATAACGCTGCAGCAGGTCAGGAATGACCTCACTTCTATACCTCTCCTTGAGTCGTGACATCTAATCGATTACCTCATGACAGGAGCGACAGATGCGAACCTTTCTGCCATCCTCTAAGAAGCGGAAACCAACACGGGTAGGACGGTTACACTGGCTGCAGACTAGCATAACGCTTGACACACAGATTGATGCTTCTCGTTCTATTATGCCAGCCTGCCTGGCCTGACCGGTTGCCCGAGCATGCTTTTTGACAAAGTTGATTCCCTCGACTATCAGTCGTTCATCTTCAGGATAGGCAAAACGCACCTTACCCTTTTTGCCCCTATCTCTTCCCGCAATAACTAATACGGTATCATTCTTTCTAATCTTCATAATTACTTTTCCGACCGAACTTCAAGCCCCTGATCTCCATAACCCTTTTCTCATAAGACTTCCGGGGCCAACGATATAATCTTGGTGAAATTCTTATCCCTCAATTCCCTGGCTACCGGCCCGAATATCCGGGTTCCCTTGGGATTATTCTTATCCGTAAGAATCACGGCTGCATTTTCGTCAAACCTGATATAAGAACCGTCAGAACGTCGATATTGTTGAGCACTGCGCACAATAACTGCCCGGACTACTTCCCCCTTCTTCACCAACCCCCCCGGGGTTGCCCGTTTAACCGAAGCGACAATGAGGTCGCCCCCCCGAGCATACTTCCTGGTGCTCCCCAATACGTTAATGCACATAATCTGCCGAGCCCCGGTATTATCAGCCACCTTAAGCCTGGTATAAGGTTGAATCACATCAATCCGCCCTCAAACTGTTCCAGCTTATTTCCTTAGGCTGAACCTCAACCACTTCTCCCTTGGTTATTCTGTCAGCCACTCGCC
>DAOWJG010000149.1 GCA_030640485.1 Dehalococcoidales bacterium
CCTGATTCAGAGCCGCAAGAGGTAGCTATTCCGGCTTCGGAGCAGACAAAGTGTGCTGAATTTCGCCAGGTATTAATCGAGAAGCTGGCGGAAAGCGATGACGATATTATGGTGGCGTATCTCGAGGGCAGGAACATTGCTCCCGCTGAGCTAAGGTCAGCCCTGAGAAGGGTAACTCTGGCTAACAAAGGGGTGCCCATTCTCTGCGGCAGCGCCCTGAGGAACAAGGGTATTCGGTTGTTACTTGATGCCATCGTGAATTATCTTCCGTCACCATTAGATATGCCCCCAATAAAGGCTGTTGACATGAGGACAGGGGCTGAGGTTACCCGCCCGGCTGAGGATGATGCGCCCTTTTCGGCACTAGCCTTTAAGGTAGTCACTGATCCCTTTGTGGGCCGGCTGGTCTATTTAAGACTGTATTCGGGTAGAGTAAGGACCGGGGCTCAGGTGTTTAATTCGGCCCGGGGCAAGAAGGAACGTATTGGGCGGCTACTACTAATGCATGCCAATCATCGTGAGGAAATAGATGTGGCTGATACCGGGGCGATCGTGGCTACCTTGGGTCTTAAGAATACCTTTACCGGCGATACTCTGTGCCACCATTCACAGCCGGTGTTACTGGAGTCAATTCGCTTCCCTGAGCCAGTGCTCTCGGTGGCAATTGAGCCTAAGAGTCGGGCTGACCAGGACAGGATCGGGGAGGCTCTGAACAAGCTGGCCGAAGAGGACCCTACCTTTAAGGTGGCCTATAATCAGGATACGGGACAGACTGTGGTCTCGGGTATGGGTGAGCTCCACCTGGAGGTTATAGTCGCCCGGTTATTTAGCGAATTTAAGGTCGGCGCCAAGGTAGGCAGGCCGTGGGTTGCCTATAAGGAGACGATAACAATACCAGTGCGGGCTGAAGGCAGGTTCGTCCGGCAAACTGGTGGACATGGTCAGTACGGTCATGTTTGGCTTGAGCTTGAGCCTATGGAGCGTGGCAAGGGCTTTCAGTTTGTAGACCAGGTTAAGAATGGAGCCGTGCGGAAGCAATATATCCCGGCGGTAGAGTCGGGGATTAAGGAGGCGATGGAAACCGGAGTGATTGCTGGCTACCCGGTGGTTGATATTAGGGCAACCCTCTATGATGGCAGTTATCATGAGGTTGATTCTTCAGATATCGCCTTTAAGATGGCGGGCTCGATAGCCCTAAAGAATGGTGTCACTAGAGCCAAACCTGTCCTGCTTGAGCCGGTTATGAAGTTGGAGATAGTCACCCCGGTGCAGTTTCTCGGTGATATAATCGGTAACCTTAATTCAAGGCGAGGGCATATTGAGGCTATAGAGACCCATGACGAGATGAGTATTGTCCGTTCTTTAGTGCCCTTAGCGGAGATGTTTGGTTACGCTACTGACCTCAGGTCGCTGACTCAGGGCAGAGCCACCCATTCGATGGAGTTTTATCGCTACCAGGAGTTGCCGGCTGAATTAACCGAAAAGATTAAAATTACGGGGGGAAGGTGAGTCATCCTCAGAATATACCTGAGATGGCACTTGGTGGGGTAGGTTACTTATTAAATAAGGTTTTGGGGTGCTAGCTTATGCCAAAGCAGAAGATTCGCATCAAGTTAAAGGGCTTTGACCACAAGATACTCGACCTGTCAGCGCTGCAGATAGTTGAGGCAGTGGAGCGGACGGGGGCGGTGGTTAGTGGGCCGATACCACTACCTACCCACATCCAGAAGTTTAGTGTTATCCGTTCACCTTTTACCGATAAGGATTCTCAGGAGCAGTTTGAAATTCGAACTCATAAACGCCTTATCGATATTGTAGAGACGACTTCTAAAACAATAGATGCCCTGACCAAGCTGAGTCTACCTTCAGGGGTTAGCATAGATGTTAAGTTGTAAACTGACTTCAGGGGTTAGCATAGATGCTAAGTTGTGAAGAGTAAATGGATTGCTAAGTTTGGAGTGGTTTTAAGATATGATACCGGGAATTATTGGTAAGAAAGTGGGTATGACCCAGATATTTAGGGATAATGGTAAAGCGGAGGCGGTAACCGTGGTTGAGGCTGGTCCGTGCTCGGTGATACAAATTAAAACGGTGGCTAAAGAAGGGTATAATGCTGTCCAGCTTGGGTTTGGCGAGGCAAAACGGCTCAAGTCTCCCGAGCGAGGTCACCTTAGGGGTCTGGGGCAGTTTAAGCACCTTCGGGAATTCAGAGTGGATGATATCGGGGATATTCAAGTGAAGGTTGATGTGAGTTTGTTTAAGGCAGGTGACCTGATTGATGTTACCGGGGTATCCAAGGGTAAGGGTTTTGCGGGGGTCGTAAAACGTCATGGTTTTGCCGGCGGACCGAAAACACACGGGCAGTCAGACCGGCATCGGCATGGGGGTTCTATTGGTGCCACTACCTCTCCAGGGAGGGTATTAAAGGGGACACGCATGGCTGGGCGGATGGGTAACCAGCGGGTTACGGTGCGCAAGCTAGAGGTGCTCAAGACTGACCCGGCGCGTAATCTCTTGCTGGTTAAAGGAGCCGTGCCTGGTGCTAAGAACGGACTGTTATTAATAACAAAGTCGGCTGGGGGGAAATAGAGAGGTGCAGGTTCCAGTTTATAGTCTTACTGGGGAGATAGTGAAACACATTGAGGTAAGTGACCAGGTTTTTGACGAGCCGTTTCGTGAGGCGGTGGTGCATCAGGCAATGGTAAGGCAGCAGGCAAATGCCCGCCAGGGAACAGCTAGTACTAAGACTCGCAGTGAGGTTTCGGGTAGTACCCGGAAGCTATTTCGGCAGAAACACACCGGTTTCGCTCGGGCTGGCAGTCGTCGGTCACCAATACGCCGTGGTGGTGGGGTTGTTTTTGGACCTAAGCCGAGGAGTTACCGGCAAGCGATGCCGAAAAAGATGCGCCAGTTAGCTTTAAGATGTATGCTCTCGGTGAAGGCAAGAGATGGGGAGTTAAAGGTCATTGAGGAGCTTAAGCTTACTGAGCCTAAAACTAAGGAGATGGTGCGTATTCTGGCGGCACTGGGGGTGAAAGCCCCGGCTCTTATCGTTACTGGTGAGCCGGAGGCTAGCGTGGTTAAATCAACCCGTAATCTGCCCAGAGTTAAGACTTCGCCCGCCAGTGTACTTAATGTAGTTGACCTTCTTTCATGTAGGGTACTAGTGATGACTGAGTCTGCGGTGCGTAAGGCAGAACAGTTATGGGGAAATGGTTTGATTCAAGGAGGTGACAGTGCACTCCTACGAAGTGTTGCGCCGTCCAGTGATAACTGAGAAAAATACCGGACTTCAGGCGTTAGGCAAGTATGCCTTTGAGGTAGCGGATAAGGCTAATAAGCCGCAGATTAAGCAGGCTGTAGAGAAGGCGTTTGGGGTTAAGGTGACCGCGGTTAATGTGGTTAATGTTCGCGGTAAGACGCGACGGGTAGGCCGGCAGCAGGTGTTAACCCAGTCTTGGAAAAAGGCAATCATCACCCTCCAGCCAGGGGACAGTATCCAATTCTTTGAGGGTGTTTAGGATTTATGAAGGAGGAACCTAGGTGGCATTAAAGGTGTATCGCCCGACCTCGCCGGGCAGGCGGGGGATGAGCGGCTCTACCTTCGAAGAGATAACTAAGAGTAAGCCGGAGAAATCGTTGCTCCTGCCTCTAAAGAAGCGGGGAGGACGTAATAATCAGGGGAGAATGACGGTTCGACACCGCGGGGGAGGGGCGAAGCGAAGGCTCCGGATTATCGACTTCAAGCGTGATAAGATTGGTGTTCCCGGAAGAGTGGTGGCTATTGAATATGACCCTAACCGGTCGGCGAATATTGCTCTTATTTACTATGCTGATGGTGAGAAACATTATATCCTGGCTCCTTTAGGGCTTGGCGTGGGGGATACGATAAAGTCAGGCAGTGGCGCTGAGATAAAACCGGGGAACACCTTGCCTTTGAGGTTAATCCCGGGTGGCACTCTAATACACAATATTGAGATGCAGAAGGGAAGGGGTGGACAACTGGTGCGCAGTGCCGGAGTGGCCGCTCAGCTAATGGCTAAAGAGGGTAAATATGCCCTGGTACGGTTACCGTCTAGTGAGATGAGGCGTATTAATAGCGATTGTACGGCGACTATTGGACAGGTGGGGAATATTGACCATCGGGGCATTAAGTTGGGTAAGGCGGGTCGCAAGCGCTGGTTGGGCTGGCGCCCGACCGTGAGAGGGTCGGCAATGAATCCTCGAGATCATCCTCATGGTGGGGGAGAAGGTAGGTCGCCGATAGGCATGCCAGGACCGAAAACACCGTGGGGGAAGCCAACGCTGGGATATAAAACTCGTAAACCAAAAGCCTCCGACAGGCTGATTGTTAAGCGTCGGGGTAAGTAGATGGAGTGAGGTTAGAGTGAAATGTCAAGGTCAACCAAGAAAGGACCAGCTGTCGATCCCAAATTGCTAAAAAGGGCGGAGGCGGCTAGCCGTTCTAGCCAGAAGGTGGTAATCAAAACCTGGTCGCGTGCATCTACCATTCTGCCGGTGATGGTGGGACTGACTATTGGGGTACATAATGGCCGGAGGCACGTGCCTATTTTTATCACGGAGAATATGGTGGGGCATAAATTAGGTGAGTTTGCTTTAACCAGGACCTTTAGGGGGCATACCTCTAAGGCAGAGCGGACTACTAGGGTGAGAAATCAATAGGTTACTCTGATTTAGATAGGGTATAAATATGGAAGTGAAGGCAGTGGCTAAAAATATAAGGATATCACCTCGTAAGTTGCGTCCGCTGGCAAACATGGTGCGCGGTAGAAATGTGGATGAAGCATTAATCTTACTTAAGTTTGCAGTTACACCCAAGGCTCGAGTGGTTGCCAAGGTGGTGAAATCAGCGGCGGCTAATGCGGAGAATAACTATCAGATGTCTCCCGATTTAAAGATTGTTCGCATTTTTGTTAATGAGGCGCCGACCATGAAGCGGTATCGGCCCCGGGCTCGGGGGCGGGTTGGCCCTATCCTTAAACGTGCCAGTCATATTACTGTGGTCGTTGCCGAGGAGGAGAAAGTTGGGGCGTAAGGTTCATCCTATCGGTTTTAGAGTCGGTATCATACGGGATTGGCAGGCGAAGTGGTATGCCGATAAAAATTATGTGCAGTTTTTGCAGGAAGACCTAAGACTCAGGCGGGCTATCAGGTCAAAGTATGCTGATGCTGGCATCTCCTTAGTGGAAATTGATCGGCAGAGAGACAGGATATTAGTGAATATTCATACGGCGCGTCCGGGGGTTGTCATTGGGCGAGGCGGGCAGAGAGTCGATGAAATGAGAAAACACCTTGAGGCTCTTATCGGAAGCAGGGTTCAGCTCGATATTCAGGAGATTAGGCAGCCTGAGCTTGATGCTTATTTAGTGGCGGTTACGGTAGCAGAGCAGCTTGGGCGGCGGGTTGCCTACCGGCGGGTGATGAAGCAGGCTATCTTCCGTACCATTGAGGCTGGGGCTAAGGGGATGAGAATTCGTTGCTCTGGCAGATTAGCTGGTGCTGAGATAGCTCGCCGCGAGGTAATGCATCAGGGACAGGTACCCCTGCACAAGCTCCGGGCTGATATTGATTATGGCTTTACTGAAGCGCATACCGCTCTGGGCCGGATCGGAGTAAAGGTCTGGATATATAAAGGTGATATTCTCCCTGAAGCTGTGGTGGTTGAGGAGGTTGAGGAAATGCCGGCGGTGCTGGTCTCTGAGGAGGGTGTGGTTGAGAAACCGGCTGAGGTTACCCCGGTAGAGGCAGTGCTGGCTAAAGAAGCCGAAGAGACGGTGAAGAAGCCGAGGGGGCGGAAGAAGGCGGAGGCTGAGGTTACCCCGGTAAAGGTAGCGCCGGCTAAAGAAGCCGAGGAGACGGTGAAAAAGCCGAGGGGGCGGAAGAAGGCGGAGGCTGAGGCTACCCCGGTAGAGGTAGCGCCGGCTAAAGAAGCCGAAGAGGCGGTGAAGAAACCGAGGGGGCGGAAGAAGGCGGAGGCTGCCGAGACTACTTCTTCAGAATTAGAGGGGCGAGATGCTACAACCGAAACGAGTTAAATACCGTAAGGCTCATAAGGGACGGCGAAGGGGTAAAGCCCAGGTGGGTAATACCGTTGTTTTTGGTGGTTTTGGGCTACAGGCGGCAGAGTGTGCCTGGCTTACGAGTCGTCAGATTGAGGCCGCCCGGCGGGCAATGACCCATTATATTCGTCGTGGTGGTAAGATCTGGATACGTATTTTCCCGGATAAGCCAGTTACCGCAAAGCCAGCGGAGACACGTATGGGTTCCGGTAAGGGTTCCGTGGACCATTGGGTAGCTGTGGTTAAGCCAGGGAGAATTCTATTTGAGATGGGGGGGGTTGATGAGGAAGTGGCCAGAGGCGCTATGCGGCTGGCTTCGTATAAACTGCCAATAAGCACTGAATTTGTGGTTAAGGAAACTGGTGTGGGCTTTAGCACTGAGTCTGTAGATAAGGAGCTAGCGTAAGTTTGAAGGCTGCGGAGATTAGAGCTCTCAGTACCGAAGAATTGGGAAAACAGTTGGAGTCGGCTCACGAGGAGCTCTTCAATGTTCGTCTTCGCTTGTCCACCAAACAGCTAACCAACCATCGTGAAATTCCGAGACTTAAAAAGAAGATTGCCCGAATAGAGACTATATTGAGGGAGCGTGAGCTAAGCGTAAGACAGGCTTAGGATTATGGAAGGTAAACATAAAACCAAAGTTGGGCGGGTGGTGAGTAACCGGATGGATAAGACGGTGATTGTGGAGGTAGCAACCTCCAAGCGCCATCCGTTGTATAAGAAGATCATCAGGAGGATGGTTAAATTTAAAGCCCACGATGAGCATAATAAGTGTGGGCTAGGAGATGTAGTTAAGATTGTAGAGACTCGCCCACTGTCGCGGCAGAAGCGGTGGCGAGTGGCTGAGATAATAACCAAGGGAGAAGTAGTTGAGGTTCAGCCTAAGGAAATAAGCTGAAACTGTTTGAGGGCGGAGTGATATGATTCAACCTTATACC
>DAOWJG010000190.1 GCA_030640485.1 Dehalococcoidales bacterium
AACCGAGGAGTGGAACAACCACTAAAGCGACCAGACCACTTAACAGACACCATTTAACTTTACTTCTCATTTGACCCCCATTCCGGCTTGTATGATACCTATAACTAAGCAGATTATTACTCCTCAGGCACGCCAAGAGCCCATTTACAAACGGGACAGGTTATGCTTCTGATTAAGTACTTGTTTGTCGCCCGATCCGCCTCAGGCGTCTCCTTGAATTCCAGTGCCAGCTCGTTGATTCTGTCCTTGGTAATATGAACGAAGGTTCCGCATCGGGGACATAAGATATACTGCTTGTTATCTTTGGCTAGGATGCCTGCCTTTGGCACCGGCTCCCTCGGTTCAAGCTGCTTACTCACCTGAGACAGCTCCCTTTCTATTTCAGGCAGTTGGTCGCGAGCCTGAGGCATGTTACCCTCGAGGATAACTTGCTTAAGGTCATATAGCTGCTCCCAGCGCTCGATGGTTTCCTGACGCTCTGCCTCGGTTTTGCCTTCCAATCCTTCCGGGATGATGTCCTCATACTCCATTTCTACCTCCTTATTAAAAGAACTTGCCGGGCATTGTTCGGCAAGTTCTTACTTAATCACCTTCTCGCCTACATAGGGCTGGAGGACTTCAGGTATGACAATACTACCGTCGGCTTGTTGGTAGTTTTCCATTACGGAGATGAGCACCCGGGGCAGGGCGAGCCCGGAGCCGTTCAGGGTGTGCACAAACTGGGTCTTGGAATCGGGGGAGGGGCGATAGCGGATGTTAGCCCGCCGGGCCTGGAAATCACCACAGTTGGAGCAGGAGCTTACCTCTAACCACTCATTACAGCCAGGAGCCCATATCTCAATATCATAGGATTTAGTCGAGGCGAAGCCTAACTCGGCGGTGTATAGTTCCAGAACCCGGTAGGGTAGTCTAAGCTTCTGGCAGACCTCTTCGGCGGCGCCAACCAGTGTCTCTAACTCCTCATTGGAGGTAGCTGGCTCGGTAAATTTATATAACTCTACTTTATCAAATTGGTGGCCACGTTTTATACCACGGGTATCCTTGCCGGCGGACATCTTTTCCCGGCGAAAGCAGGCGGTGCAGGCGACGTAATAGAGGGGTAGCATCCCCGGTGGTATGATTTCATCGCGGTGAAGGTTGGTGAGGGGCACCTCAGCTGTAGGCACGAACCAGAAGTCATCCTCTTCATCATGGTAGAGATTATCAGCAAATTTGGGTAGATTACCCGTACCGGTCATACACTCCCTCTTAACCATAAATGGTGGGTAGATTTCCTGGAAGCCGTGCTCAGTGGTATGGAGGTCAATCATAAAGGAGATGAGGGCCCTCTGCAGCCGGGCACCCGGCCCTTTGAGCACGTAGAAACGGGAGCCGGATAGCTTTACTCCACGGCCAAAGTCAATGATGCTTAAGGCCTCCCCCAGTTTCCAGTGGGGGGCGGGCTCAAAATCGAAGTTCTTAGGCTCTCCCCAGGTGCGCACTAGGACGTTATCTTCTTCGCCGGTGCCGACAGGCACCGTGGGTTGGGGGATGTTGGGTACCTGAAGCAAAAGCTCTTCCAGCTTTGTATCCAGCCCTCTGACTTCCTCCTCCAGCTCTCTTATCTTGGTGCGTAGCTTGCGCCCCTCATCGGCGGCTGCCGTCTTCCTCTCTCGCGCCGCTTCTTTTCTGGCGTGTCTGAGGTCTTCTAGCTCGGTTACCCGCTGGCGGCGCTTTACATCAAGCTCTAAAATTTCATCCAGCGGAGCGCTATCCTGACGCTGGGCTATCGCCTCTCTGACTAAATCTATATTCTCTCGGATAAACTTAAGGTCAAGCATAGTATTCTCCTATTTATCTACCTCACCCCCTGTGTCCCCCTCTCCTTATCAAGGAGAGGGGGAGTTGGTTATATAAGAGAGGCTTCGCCCCTCTTTAACTCTCCTTTAATGTTTTCCCCCAAGCTCCTTAGCTTCCAGAGCACGGTCAATAAGACGCAAGAGGGGTAATACGCAACCAACCTGACCCAAAGTATGAGCCCACGCTACCTTTGACCCTACATAATGCTCCAACCCTCTAGCCATTGCCTCAGCATAACCCTCGACCGCTACCCCCAACCCTGGACTATGTTTAGTAAGCTCGTCACAGGCACACTCTACTACCTCACTTCCTGTGTCTGTTTGCTTCATACACTGCCGTACTAGCTTCTTAAAATAAGGGAAATCCTTTTCTCTATTCACCTTGACATTAGCCTCAGTTATTACGGGTAAATGCTCAAATGTAGCCACAGCCCCTTTCTCGGTTGTCCTAACCTCTAGAGCACGGTCAATAAGACGCAAGATAGCCAATTCCCCAGTAAGAGATGCTAGAGCACTTATCCACGCTTCGTTTTCTGCTACATCATTCATTAACACCGTAGCCAGCGCTGTGGTGCCAGCCATCACTGCTGCTCCCAACCAGGGGTTACGCTGGTTAAGCTCATGACAGGCACAATCTATCGCTTCAAGCATCCTCACCTCGTTTCCTATCTTGGTTCGTTCTACGCACTGTTGTACTACTCCCTCAAAATAAGGCACATCCTTTTTCACCATCTCGAAGCCATCTTCAAAACTGACCACGGGCAAATACTCAAACATAGCTACTCTCCTTTAGCTCTCTTTCTCTCCTTCTATGGTTTCTCCTTGAGCTGCGGGAAGAGGATTACCTCGCGGATTGATTGCTGACCGGTGAAGAGCATTACCAGGCGGTCAATGCCAACCCCCAGCCCACCGGTGGGGGGCATGCCATATTCCAGAGCCAGCAGGAAGTCCTCGTCAATAGTCTCTTCTATTTGGCCTTTCGCCTTATGCTCCTTCTGTTGCTTGATGAAGCGCTTTCTTTGCTCTATGGGGTCATTGAGCTCGGTAAAGGCGTTGGCAATCTCCATGCCGCCGGCAAAGGCTTCAAAGCGCTCCACCATACGGTCGTTATCGGGCTTGGTCTTGGCTAGTGGTGACATCTCAATAGGGTAGTCTACAAGAAAAGTGGGCTGGATAAGGTTTGGCTCGACAAAGGTGGAGATAAG
>DAOWJG010000072.1 GCA_030640485.1 Dehalococcoidales bacterium
AAGGATGATACTGTGCTGGTGATTGCCGGTAAAGAGAAGGGCAAAACGGGCAAGGTACGCTTTGCTTACCCTGAGAAAGAGCGGTTAATGGTTGAGGGTATCAACTTTATCAAACGGCATATTAGGGCAAGGGGGAGGGTTAGGCAAGCCGGCATAATACAGCTTGAGGCGCCAATTCCGGTGTCAAATGTTATGCTACTGTGCAGTAGGTGTAATCACCCTACCCGAGTTAGCTTCCGCTTTTTAGAGGATGGCCGGAAGGTTCGGGTTTGTAACCGATGCTCTGAGGTAATTGATTAAATGTCACGACTGAAGGAAAGGTATAAGCAAGAGGTTATTCCTAGCTTGATGAAGCTTTGTGGGTACCAGAATATAATGCAGGTACCACGGCTAGATAAGATAGTGCTTAATATAGGCTTGGGTGAGGCAATTCAGAATGCTAAGGCTCTGGAAGCAGCGGAGAGAGACCTGACAGCTATTTCGGGACAGCACCCGGTGACCACCCGTGCCAAGAAGTCTATTGCTGCCTTTAGGTTGAGGGCAGGGATGCCTATCGGACTCAAGGTAACCCTGCGGGGAGAGCGAATGTATGACTTTTTTGACAAGCTGGTAAATGCTGTCTTATCCCGTATGCGTGAGTTTCAAGGGGTTTCTAGCAACTCCTTTGCTGGCCGGGGAAACTATACTCTGGGGCTTAAGGAACAAATTATCTTTCCGGAAGTAGATTATGACAAAATAGACAAGGTGCGAGGGCTGGAAGTGTCAATTATTACTACCGCCAAAACCGATGAAGAGGGCAAAAACCTGCTAGAATTATTAGGTATGCCCTTTGCCAAGGACTAGATGGAGCAGTATGGCTAAAAAATCAAAAATCGCAAAGTGGCAGCGCCCGGCAAAATACAAGGTGCAACAGCACAACCGATGTTACTTGTGTGGCCGACCTCGTGCCTATATCCGTAAGTTCGGGCTTTGCCGCATTTGTTTTCGTAAGTTGGCTCTTGCTGGCCAGATTCCGGGAGTGAAAAAGTCAAGCTGGTAAATTATTATAGAGGGAGTAGGCGATGACTATCTCCGACCCAATTGCCGATATGCTAACTAGAATACGCAATGCCATTATGGCACGGCACGATTTTGTGCTAGTGCCAGCATCGAGGATGAAGCTCTCCATTGCTAGAATCCTCAAGGAGGAGGGTTTTATTAGTGACTATGAGGTACTTAGGGGCAAGCCACAACGAGTAATTAAGATACACCTTAGATATAGCGAAAAAAATCAGTCCCTCCTTTCTGGGCTGGAGCGAGCAAGCAAGCCTGGACTGAGGGTATACGTTCAACACCAAGAAATCCCTCGGGTTTATGGGGGTACAGGCATTGCTATTGTTTCTACATCTAAGGGTGTAATGACCGGGCAGCAGGCTTGGCGCCGAAGGCTTGGGGGTGAACTTTTATGCTATGTATGGTAAGTAAATCTTGGGGTTATAAAAATGTCTAGAGTGGGACGAATGCCGATAACTGTGCCGGAGGGGGTGGTGGTGGATATTAAAGAGGGTGAGGTAACTGTAACCGGACTTAAAGGACAGCTTAGCCGTCATTTCAACCCAGATATGTCCGTAGCCCTAAACGATAATAGCCTGATAGTGTCACGGCCCAGTGATAGTAAGGAGCACCGTTCCTTACACGGACTGACACGAAGCCTTTTGGCCAACATGGTGGAAGGAGTAACTAGCGGCTTTGCGAAGAGTCTGGAAATAGTGGGGGTGGGTTACCGGGCGGAAAAGACAGGAGATAAACTGATAATTCATGTCGGATATTCGCACTCGGTAGAGGTGCTACCACTACCCGGTGTGTCCCTGGCAGTAGAGGGTGCCAATCGAATTAAGGTTACTGGGATTAGCAAGGAAATGGTTGGCGAGATGGCAGCCAAAATCCGGGCTATCCGTCCCCCTGATGCTTATAAGGGTAAGGGTATTAGGTACGCTGGGGAACTAGTCCGTCTTAAAGCCGGCAAAGCCGGGAAAGCCATCGGTACGAGGTAATGTATGGGGAAAGATGAACCAAGAGTAGCTCGTCACCGAAGACATAAACGAGTCCGAGCCAAGGTAGAAGGCACTACCTCTAGACCTCGCTTATGTGTCTTTCGTAGTTTGAACCATATATACGCTCAGGTCATTGATGATTCAAAGGGACATACGTTGGCTTCTGCCGCAACCCTTGAACCAGAGATAAAAAGTGAGGCAGCGGGCAAAGTCAAGACAGGTGAGGCAGAGCTGGTTGGTTCTCTGGTAGCTAAGCGAGCCCTAGGTAAAGGAGTAAATCAGGTAGTTTTTGACCGTGGTGGATATAAATATCACGGCCGGGTTAAAGCCCTGGCTGAAGCAGCGCGACAAGCGGGATTAAAATTTTAAAGGGGTTTTAAGATAAGTGCAGCAGCTGATAAGTAAGATTGACCCAACCGAGTTGACACTGAATGAAAAGCTGATCAATGTTAATCGGGTGGCTAAGGTGGTAAGTGGAGGCAAGCGTCTTAGTTTTAGCGCCTTGGTGGTAACCGGAGACGGTAATGGTCATGTCGGTATAGGCGTGGGCAAGGCGACTGAAGTGCCAGGAGCGATTAATAAGGCCGGAGCTATTGCCAGAAAGAATCTGGTTAAAGTAACATTTGCTGGCACCACTATCCCCCATGAAATAAGGGTTAAATTTGGAGCCGCCAAGGTCTTATTAAAACCAGCGGCACGTGGTACCGGTATTATTGCTGGGGGTAGTGTCCGGGCTGTGCTCGAGGCGGTTGGGATTAAGGATGTTCTGACCAAATCATTAGGTAGCTCTAATAAAATTAATGTAGCTAAGGCAACAATACTTGCCCTCAGCCAGCTTAAAGACCCAAAAGAAGAACTGGCTAGACGTAAGCCAGCTAAAGTTGAGAAGGCAGAGAGTGATGGCTAAGCTACGTATTACTTGGGTCAAAAGTGGTATTGGTTATGTTGAGGTCCAGAAGAGAACTCTGAAGGCTCTAGGTTTGCATCGGCTAAATCAGAGTGTTATCCATAACGACTGTGCTCCGATACGAGGCATGGTTCATCAGGTGAAACATCTAGTTAAGGTGGAGGAAGAAAACTCGTGAGGCAGGATGAACTTTCCCCAGCTCCAGGTTCTAAGCAGCGCCGGAAGCGCGTGGGGCGAGGGGATGGTAGTGGACACGGCACCTATTCAGGACGGGGCTGCAAAGGGCAGAAGTCTCGTTCTGGCCATAGAATGCGTCCCGGCTTTGAAGGTGGGCAGTTGCCATTAATTAAACGCCTACCGCAAAAGCGCGGCTTTACCAATATCTTTAGGACCGAGTATAGCATTGTTAATATAAGTAAACTCAATATCTTTGAATCTGGA
>DAOWJG010000153.1 GCA_030640485.1 Dehalococcoidales bacterium
AACCAGCGACCTTCGGGTTACGTACTTTTCGAACCCTCTCCCCTACCAAGGACTTCAGGCAAGCTGGCCGGCCAGAAGTCTAGGTTTGCTTTCTTCATTGCCAAATCCAATCAACCACATTATAATGACTGAAATGCCACACCATAATCGTATAGACCAGAGCAGCCAGCCGCGAAACGATCTCACTGGCGAGTATAGATCTGGAGATAGAGGGCAAATAATCTTTGCCTGTCTGTTTGCAGCCATTTGGGTATCAGACTCCTTCTTTTTTAATTACTCGACTTTCCCTAATCAGTACATGATACTTAGCGTTAGGATTACTGTTGGTATCATTCTTCTCGTATTGGCCGCCTATTTGGCGGGCAAAGGCTTATCCATCGTTTTCGGCGAAAAGAGGCACAAACCATCCGTAATCCAGAAGAGTGTCTTCGGTGTAGTTCGCCATCCAATTTATCTAGCTGAAATTCTACTTTATCTTGGGCTTGTGGTGTTAAATATGTCATTAGCTGCTCTCGGTGTGTGGATTGCTGCTATTATATTCCTGCATTACATCTCTCGCTATGAAGAGAACTTGCTAATTGAGCGCTTTGGCGAGGAGTATAAGCAATACATTCGAAGAGTCCCAATGTGGATACCTCGTATTAGACGAAGCAAGAAATAAAAAAAGTGGCAACGGCTGGATTTAAACCAGCGACCAAATTTATTTTATAACTCTACTGGGGATTCGGTGTAATATTGATTGTGGCTTGGTATTCTGAACCTCAAGGTTAGGATGTGAAAGAAAATGAAGCTAAGTCTCTTCAGAAGATTTGTTATTGTAGTTGCTGTTGTTATATCTGCTACGGATGCAATTATCTTCTATCATTTAAAGCAGAATGGCATACAGTCTCTGACATGGCAGTTTGTTATTCTGACAATTGTGATAACAATAATTCCGATAGTGATTAATCTCTGGTATTGGTTGATATTCAGGCAAAGGAAATCTAGCCCAAAAGTCAAAGCATAAAATGAGAATAAAAATAGATATGGATTGGAATTGCAGCTTTCTACGGCGTTGTAATTATCGTGCTTCAGTTACTCGGCACTATGGGATAATTACCTACAATAAAGTGGCAGCGACTGGATTTGAACCAGTGACCAAGGGCTTATGAGTCCCCTGCTCTGCCACTGAGCTACGCTGCCACAGGCAGAATATAGCATAGCCAAGTTAGGCTGTCAATTTCCCAAAAGCTACTAGCCAGCTAATCAACCGTGACCACATATTTTTTTAACCGCAGGTTCTATCAGGAGTCAATGCCATCTTTTAATGGTGCGGACGGCGCTGGCCTTAAAACTGGCATGAACAGACCTGCCGGGTGTAAGATTCAATTCCTCGGCTGACCTTTTCGTCACCAGACCCAGCAGGGGGAAGCCACAGTCTACCTCGATTCTAATAAGCGCTCCTACCAAAGCTGCCCTAACTATCCTACCCGGAAAAGCATTTCTGGCACTGCTAATATCTCTGGAGAGCGTTAATGTTATTTCCTCAGGTCTGATGAGAACATAAACCCTTTCTCCCACCTTATAATCCGAAATCGCTTCAATACGACCACCGTTTATCTCTATAGTAACCAGGCTGTTATCCCTTTCCGTAACCACGCCGGCCAGGATGTTCTCGACACCGACAAACTCAGCCACTTCCCGGCTCTCCGGTGAGGTAAATATCTCGCTAGGGCTACCCAACTGCAGTATTTTCCCACTCACGAGGACGCCAATCCTGTCCGCCAGGCGTTGCCCCTGGGACATATCGTGGGTAGCCATCACCACCGTTATCTTGTGCTCCCCAATAATATGCTCCAGAACCTCCTCTATCTTTGATACGGAAACAGGGTCTAGATTGGCCGTCGGCTCATCAAGGAGTAGCACCTCCGGCTGGGTAGCTAAGGCCCGGGCGATAGCCACCCGCTGGGTCTCACCTCCGGAAAGGGTTTTGGCATTCCTATCTCTATATTTGGCCAAACCGACGAGCTTAAGAACACCCTCTACCCGTTGCCGGATAATCTCATCCCTCTCCCGTCGCCACCTCAGCCCACAGGCAACGTTATCGTAGACACTCATCGTAAACACCACCGGCTTCTGCTGCACAAACGCCATCCGGCGACGTGCCTCCTGCCTCTCTTGCCTGGAAGTGGTAACATCTACCCCGTCAAAATATACCCTGCCTGAGGCTGGCAGCTCCAAGAGGTCCAACAGCCGGAGAAAGGTTGTCTTACCGGCACCGGTGGGGCCAATCAGGGCAAAGTCCTCACCCCTCTGGATTTTGAGATCTACATCCCTCAGGACATATTGCCCCCCATATTCCTGGCCCAGATTAATTGTTTCTATCACCGCCACCTTCTTACCTCTGCTGGAGTCTATGTAAGATTATATTTACTGCCAGCGCAATTAAGAGCAGTATTATTCCTAAGGCTAACGCCAGCTCAATATCGCCCTTCGATGTCTCAAGCGAGATAGCGGTAGTCAGGATTCTGGTGAACCCCTTGATGTTGCCACCAACCATCAAGGCTAGCCCAACCTCCGAGAGGGCCCGGCCGAACCCCATTATTACCGCCGCCATTACAGCGTGTCTTGCTTCCTTAAGGGTTATGACCACCGTCTGAAACCGGCTGGCACCGAGAGAAATCGCCGTCTCCGGTATCGCCTTATCCACACCACTCAGAGCCGAGATGACCAGGCCCAGCATCAGCGGCATAATCAGAATGACCTGGCCGATAATCATCACCGTAGGCGTGAACATGATATTTAATTCGCCCAGCGGTCCGGCTCGAGAAAAAAGCATAAACACCAGGAGACCAATAACAACGGTGGGCACACTGAACAGGGTTTGAATCACACTGACCAGACCCCGCTTGCCCCGAAAGTGGGAAAGGTGGATGAGACTGCCCAGTGGCACCGAGATTAGGGTGACAATACCGCAGGAGGCCACCGAGATGGCCAGTGACCTCCTGGCTATCTCCACTACTTCCGGGTCGAAGGACACGATAAGTTGTACGGCTCTAACCAGCCCTTGCCACAGTTCATCCAATATATCTTAACACCAACAAGATTCCTACGGTTGAGGTTCAGCACCGGCGCAGGGGTTAAACAGGGACAGGCCATATTCTTCAACACCGTAGTTACCAATTAGCCCTTGTATTTCAGGTGAAGTAAGAAAGCTCACCAGATTACTCGCCATTTCATAATTCACCTTCGGGTTCGTTTCGGAATTACAGGCAATAACCGAGTAAACATTAAGCAGTATACCCCCCTCATCCACCAGCGGTACCAGATCTACTTTGCCTTTATAAGAGAGGAAGGTCCCCATATCAGTCAAGGTATAGGCTTGCTTCTCGCTGGCCATAAGCAGGGTTGCCCCCATACCTCTCCCAGCCTCTACATACCACTCCCCGGCATTTTGAATCATCTCGTAATCATAGCCAGCGCTCTTCCATATCGCCTTTTCCTTACCGTGGGTCCCTGAATGGTCGCCCCGAGAGATAAAAGATGCCGTGCCGGTATCAACAAACCTCCTGAAGACATCTTCGGGCAGCATCCTCTTAATGCCCGCCGGGTCGTTTTCCGGCCCCACAATCAGGAAATAGTTATAGGC
>DAOWJG010000204.1 GCA_030640485.1 Dehalococcoidales bacterium
ACTCCGGGTACCACTATTGCTCATGATAGGTGACTGGCAAAGCCTGTTTAATATACCCGATGCGGCAGGGACCGGGGTAGATTAGTTAAACTCGACACTAACCACGGGTAAATAGATGGCTTGTCTTCAAATCATCCGAAGTGCGGAGACTTGACTCATAGGTCTACTGGTTCCGTTTCTTAAGGTAGAATCCCAACCATATGATATATAAGGTTGAAAGCATGGCGAGGATAGCTGAGGGAAATGCTGCCCGGTCGCCAAGGAAGGCGATGGCAATCACACTGGCTAGGGCAGTGTTCTTTCTGGTGCCCATTACCATCAGGCTGATGCTGGTTTGTCGGTCTATGTGTAATTTCCTGGTGATGAAGCTAATGGCATGCCCTAGCCCGAAGGTAACCGTGATGGCTATGATGGCAACCTTGAGCAAAACGTCAGGTTGGGTAAAGAAAACCTGGCGGTTTAGGCCGATGATGGTGAAAATCGTGATGAAATAGCACCAGTTCACAGCGGTATCCCGCCACTTAGCTATCCTCTGAGTTAAGCCAGTGAAAAGGAGTAATCGAGATACGGCCAGTGGGATGATTATTACCTGCACGAGTGTAAGCATCAGTTTAACTGGATTGAGGAGGTTAGTGCCCAGGAATAGCATCATTATGCCAGGGGTAAGCCCCAGCGCTGCCAGATATAGCCCGGTTTCGCCGATTAGCGAAAAAACTATATTTCCTCCCAGCATATAGCTAAAGGGCACCACGGAAGTTGCTGGAGGTATGGCGGCAATGGTTACGAACCCTGCCCATATTTCGCTGTCATTTATCAGCCACCGGGTCATGAGTAGCATTATACCGCCCATAATAACGTAGTTAAGCAGTAAGGAAATAAGTATCGGGCGGGGTGCGCTTTTAATAGAGACAAAATCGCGGTTGGTTATACTAGTGGTGGCTAGGGTCATGGCTACTGCCAGTGCTGGCAGTAGTAGGGGCTCCGTCCAAACTGCCACCTGGCCGACAGTCAATGCCAACACAATGGCGAGAATAAATATGAAATTCCGGTTTCTGAACAGCCGGCTGATGGTGGTGGTTAAATTCCTATAAGTAATATTCAAATTCTTTTTGCTCGCTGGTGGGAGAAGCATTCTTCTAAGCTAGTCTCCTAGTTCTCTATTTTTGTGCTTGTGAGCTGTTATCGGATAAAAGTCTCCCTTATTGACTCCCGGTCGATGGCACGACGGCAGTGAAAACCTAGCCAAGCTGATTGTGATAAGTTGCGCTTTAGAGGCAAATAAGCATGTTCCCTTTCTTTTATCTCAGCTTGGGGTTAAGAGCATGGAAACTAAGCATAGCGTCAGGGTAAATTGTAGCATGATTCCGTCACCTAAGACCACAGGGTTAGACTTTCTACAGTAGGAATGAAATCAGGCGGAATATGGTTCCTGCTACCGGTTGACGAATAGGTTATAATATAAACATCAGAGCTTAGAAAGGAGAAGTAAGTATGCCACTTGGAATAACGGGACTGGTTGCGGCCATCATTGCCATCGTTTTTGGAATTATTGTACTTATCAAGCCCCGGGTACTGGCTTATCTAATTGGTATCTACCTTATCATTATCGGTGTGATTTACTTCATACAAAGATACTTATAACGGTTAGCTAAACACGAATACTCAATTAAGCCTGGCTACTTGGTTCTAACTGGAGTATTTATCAAGCCTCTCCTTAAATTCCTCCAGACTAAAATGGTAGTCCTGTGTGCCATAACACTCGACGGCAAAGGAGGCACAGACGCTTCCCATTATGGCGCACTGTTCGATAGGCTTACCTTGAACTAAGCCCTTGATTAATCCCGCTCTGTAGGCGTCGCCAGCGCCGGTTGGGTCCACTACTACCCTCGGTTTAGCGGCGGGTATAGCTATCTCAGCATCTGGTGTCAAGACCTGGGAACCCATTTCCCCCAAGGTGCTAACGATAGTCTTAGTCCGCTTCAGTAGTTGCTTTCTATCTAATCCAGTGTTACTAATGATTAGCTCCAGTTCATAGTCGTTGGAGATTAGTATCCTGGAGCCTTCTATGCCTTGGATGAGGTCTTGCCCCGGCCACATGGGTAGGGATTGCCCCGGGTCGAAGATGTAGTCAATGCCCCGAGACCTGCAGGCGAGGGAGTAGTTCATCATATCCTCAAGGTTTCCGGCGGCGATAATGGCGATGCTTTCTTGGGGGCTTACCCTGTCGAGGTTGAAGGCGGTGGGATATTTCATAGCCCCCGGGTTGAAGGCGGTGATCTGGTTATCGGCTCGGTCGGTAGTGATATAAGCGCTGGCGGTAAATTCCTCTTCAATTATCTTGATGCTGTCGCAAGCTATGTGGTTTTTCGCCAGCCATTCGAAATATCTATGGTAATCATGGCCAATGGTGGCTAGGATTATTGGCTCTTCACCCAGTAGGGAGAGGGCGTAGGCGATGTTACCGGCGGTGCCTCCGAGCCTCTCTACCATACTGTTGACCGTGAAGGAGACATTCAAAACGTGTATCTTATCAGGCAGGATATGGTCGGAGAAGTCCCCGGGAAAGTCCATAATCCTGTCGTAGGCTAGCGAGCCGGAAACAATAATCTTCATAAAACTCTGCGCTAATACTTTAAGCTGGGATTTCCAATATCAACTACTGTAACTATGGTAAAGCCCTACCTTGCTGGCTGTCAAGCCTCTAAGCTACCTGACTCCATGGCTTAACATTTTCTGGTATAATATTATTGCGAAAGCCCTTGATGCTCAGTTGTGGGTGAGTTGAGATGAAGGCAAATCGTTTGAGTTTCTGGTTGCTAACTTTTTTGTTAGCTGCGTTTTGTTCATGTTCTGGCCCAGCACCAACACCTCCCGCAGCAGCGGTGCCTGTTCTGCCAACAACGCCTCCAGAAGCATCAGAGCCGGTGCCATCATCAGCGGTGTCATCCTCTATAACATTACCTGAACCACGGTTCGAGAGTGAGATCTCCCTAGAGGAGACACTGCTCGAAAGAAGGTCGGTCAGGGAGTACACTGCTGTCCCCCTGTCGCTTGAAGATGTCTCCCAGCTTTTGTGGGCGGCCCAGGGGATAACTAGTAACTGGGGCGGGCGTACTGCTCCATCCGCGGGAGCACTCTATCCCCTGGAGATATATCTGGTGGTCGGTGACGTTGACAATCTGGAGGTTGGTATCTATAAATACAGGCCTGAGAGTCACGAACTAATCAGGTTAGGTGATAGTGATGTGCGCTCTGAGTTAGCCAGCGCTGCCTTAGGGCAGGCCTATGTAGAAAAGGGAGCCATAGATATTGTTATCGCGGCTGTTTATGAGAGGACTACCCGCAAATATGGTAGCTGGGGTGTTCGCTATGTCCATATGGAGGCGGGACACGTTGCCCAGAATATATATCTCCAGGCGGTGGCTCTTGACCTGGGCACGGTAACGATTGGTGCCTTTTCTGACGAGCGGGTGAAGGACATTCTGGGTATGCCGGAGAGTGAGGTTCCGTTGTATATCATTCCGGTGGGGAGGAAGAAGGCTTAGCAGGGAACGGCTACCAAAGGAGGGAGAAATGGAATTAACCGTGTCAAGCTCAGCATTTCAGGAGGGAGATGTAATACCCACTGAGTATACCTGCGAGGGGCAGGATGTATCGCCCCCGCTCGCCTGGGATGAACCACCTGCCGGGACTCAGTCTTTGGTGCTTATCGTAGATGACCCAGATGCCCCCGTTGGGGTGTTTACCCACTGGGTCCTATTCAACATACCATCTAATAGCCGTGACTTGCCAGAGGCCTTGCCAACTCAGGCGCAACTCCCCAGCGGGGCCCAGCAAGGTAAGAATGACTTTGGCAGACTTGGCTACGGTGGTCCCTGTCCGCCACCGGGACGTCCTCACCGGTATCGGTTTACCGTATACGCGCTGGACCAACCCTTGGAGCTAACGGCGGGTGCCTCTAAGAAACAGGTTCTTGATGCTATACAGGGACATATCCTTGCCCAGGGTCAGCTTACCGGCACCTACCAGCGTTAGCCGGCTGAGATATTGGTAACTGCCTTACCCTCTATTTGGTTTCCTGGGGCACGGATTTTCCTGAGAGGCTTATTTGAATCTTCCTTGGTTTGCCCTCGGCACCGGTAGTCTCAGTGGCGTCTTCCTCAATGCGGGCTACTTCCGGGAGTGTTCTC
>DAOWJG010000134.1 GCA_030640485.1 Dehalococcoidales bacterium
GTATCTAACCCTCCGCTGTAGGCCAAGACTACTTTGTCTGACATGATAAACCTCCCGCAAGATAGATAGCTAGCCTAATTAGACCCAAAGAATTCTATCACCGCTTCATTGAATCCCCCGGCCTTTTCTATATGGGGGCAGTGACCGCACCTACTGAACACCTCCAACCTGGCCTTAGGAATAAGTCGCCCGGCATTTTGAGAAAGTTTAACGGGATGGATATTATCCTGCGCGCAGTGGATAAGTAAGGTGGGTGATTTAATCAGGTGTAACCTATCTACCATAACCGCCTCAGGCTTCAAACCATCAGCATCCACCCAATTGTGCATGATGCTTAACATCACTCGCCTCGCTTCGGGCATTTGCATGAATAGGTAACTCCGGCCAACTATCTCCCGGGCAACGAAGTCTGGGCTGTAGAATTCCATATTCACTCTCTGCTCCAGGGCAGTCTTGGCTGCTGACTCCCTCTTGTCGGCCTCAGCTAAAACTGGAACGCTGCACAGCTTATGAAGCAAGGTTACATCGTTACTCAAACCGAAACTAGATTCCAGGATAAGCCTGTCAACCTTCTCCGGAAAGCTGGTGGCTAAACTGATGCCAATCGCTCCCCCGAAAGAATGTCCGATTACATTAGCGTGGTCAATCCCCAGGGCCTGCATGAAGCTGACGGTAAATTCAGTAAAGAAGGAAATGCTGTAGTCAAGATAGGGTTTATCCGATAGCCCATGCCCCGGTAAGTCCATAGCGTATACCCGGTAATATTCACCCAGGGGACGTAAATTAAAGTCCCAGGTCTCCAAGAATTCACAAAAGCCGTGGAGTAGCAGAAGAGGGAAGCCAGTGCCCCTCACTGCATAGCGGATATTCATGCCATTCACCGTGACATACTTCTCATATCCATACTCCATGAGGTCTTCTAATTCGTTAAACTGCATGCCTGGGTTCTCCCCTTATAGCTCATACCACCAAATGATGCATAAATAGACTTAACTGGCCTCCAGAAATGCCCTTACTGCTTCATTAAACTCGATGACCCTCTCTATATGCGGGCAGCGACCACCCTGGTCAAATATCTTTACTCTAGCGATTTGTCCAGAATATCCAGGGCTTCATCAACCTCCCCATTACTAATAATTAGCGGCGGCATAAAACGCAGAGCATTGGGTTTCAGCCGATTAACCAGTAAGCCCCTATCAAGACAGGCCGCTACTACCGACGAGGCAATATCACGGCTAAACTCCATGGCCATTAGTAGCCCACGCCCCCGTACATCGGTAACAAACTGGAACTTCTGCTTCAAGCTTTCTAGTCCAGAAGCCAGATGCTCTCCCACCCTCTGGGCATTCCCGGCAATATCATTTTCAATAATAAACTTTAACGTAGCATAACCAGCGGCACAGGCCACCGGATTACCACCGAAGGTAGAGCCGTGCTCCCCGGGGGTAAATACCGAGGCTCTATCCTTAGCCAAGATGGCGCCCACCGGTAAGCCACTGGCTAAACCTTTAGCCAAGGTCATTATATCAGGTTCAGCCCCATACTGCTCATAGGCAAAGAGGGTGCCGGTTCGCCCCAGCCCAGTTTGGATTTCATCCAGAATAAGTAGTATCCCCTTCTCATTACACCAGTCTCGCACCGCTGCTAAATAACCCTCGCCAGGCAGATTGACCCCACCCTCACCCTGCAACGGTTCCAACATCACCGCACAGGTTTTGTGAGTGGTAGCTGCCTTTATTGCCTCAACATCATTATATACCACACTCACAAAACCAACCGGTAACGGGGTATACGGCTTCTGAAATTTAGCCTGTCCCGTAGCCGCTACCATGGCTAGAGTACGACCGTGGAAAGAAGCATAAGTGGTAATAATTTCATAGGCTCCATCGAGATGGAGTTTCCCGTAGCGTCGGGCTAGTTTCACGGCTCCTTCATTGGCTTCAGCCCCACTGTTACCGAAAAAGACCCTGTCCAAACAGCTATTTTGAACCAAAAGCTCAGCCAACTGGATTTGGGGGATGGTATAGAACTGGTTTGAGGTATGAATGAGTGTCTTTACCTGCTCGGTTACCGCCTGAACCACCACTGGATGACAGTGCCCCAGGCTGTCAACTGCCCAGCCACCCACAAAATCCAGGTATTGCCGACCAGCCTCATCCCATACCCTTGCCCCCTGCCCTCTAACCAGGGTGATGGGGGTACGCTCTACCGTCTGCATAAAATATTTGTGTTCTAGCTCCTGCCAGTGACTCATTTTCACTCCCTATTATAAGATTGCTTATCAACCTCACTCTATTTACTCCCATCTTTTGAAGAGACGGGTAAAGTTTGAGAGGATAAAGCTCCTCTGCGGCTCTTGCTAAATACCCTTTATCGTCGTGCCGACACCAGTCCCTTCAATCTCCCTAAGCAGGGCATGTGGCTGCCGCCCATCTATAATGCGCGTCACCGAGGTATAAGGCAAAGCCCCGAGGCAGGCTTTAATCTTGGGAATCATTCCTCCCGAAACTGTACCTGAAGCTATCAATGCTTCGGCTTCACTGGATAACAACTCAGGTATCAACTTGCCTGACTGGTCCCAGATACCAGCAACATCGGTCAAGAAGATGAGCCTTTCCGCTTTAGTAGCCGCCGCAATTTCAGCAGCCACGGTATCACCGTTAACATTAAGCATCAGTGGTGCCCCATCCGGTCTATCAAATGAATGCATACTCAGTGGAGCCACCACTGGAATGTAGCCTGACTGTAACAGAGTCTCCAAAAGCGCCGTGTTCACCTTAACTATGCGGGCAACATAGCCCATCTCTTCATCCCTAATCTTACCCTGTATCAGGTTTCCGTCAATACCGGTAATACCGACTGCCTGCCCTCCCCGGCCATTAATAGCCGCCACAATCTCCTTGTTGACCAAGCCACCAAGCACGGCGGCCACCATCTCAAGCGCAGCGGCATCGGTTACTCGCTCGCCACGGACAAACCTGGTAGGAATCCCTTGCCGCGATAGCCATTCGGTTACTACTTTAGCCCCACCATGCACGATAATCAATGAATTACCCTGCTGCTGAAGCCTAACTGCATCCTCAATCGCGGTATCATGACTGCCTAAAGTAGCCCCACCGAGCTTGATAACGATAACCCTGTTCAATCCCTACCCCCTTCCTATAAAGTCTCGTCAGGTTGTATACTTGCTATTAATGGTTACATATTCCCTAGAGAGGTCGCAACCCCAAGCAGTAGCCGTAGCCGTACCCAGATTAAGCTCCAGGCGCACCGGCACTTCACTACTGTCCAGCACCCTTACCACTTCTCCCCGATTGAAAGATACTGGACAGCCAGCTTTTACCAGGCAGATATTACCAATATAGAGGCCAGTCTTTGACTCCACCACCTCTACCCCACTCCGTCCCACCGCAGCTAAAATCCGCCCCCAATTTGGGTCGCTACCGTGCACCGCTGTCTTCACCAGAGGTGAACTCACTATTGTCCTGGCTGCTAGCCTGGCTTCCTCAATGCTGGATGCCCCCCTAACCGTAACCTCAATGAGCTTAGTTGCCCCCTCGCCATCGCGGGCAATACCCTTAGCCAGATAGATACAGAGCTTGCTGAGAGCCTGTTGAAAGGTATCGGCTGACCTACTGCCCTCTGAAATGAGCCTACTACCAGCTAACCCGTTAGCCATTATCAGCACCATATCATTAGGACTGGTATCCCCATCAATGGATACCATATTAAAAGAAACAGCCACCGCTTTTTGAAGCGAGAGCCTGAGAAAGCCTATGTCCACAGCAGCGTCAGTAGTCAAGAAGCAAAGCAGGGTTGCCAGATCAGGGTGAATCATCCCCGAGCCCTTGGCGATACCACCAATGCTAAACTCACTCTCTCCCGCATTGATAGCCACTGCCCCCTCCTTGGGAACCGTGTCCGTAGTCATTATTGCCCTCGCCAGCTCATGACCGCCGTTCCTAGATACCGCAATCTGCCCGATACCCGTTTCTATAAGCTCCATCGGCAAGCGCTTTCCAATCACTCCGGTACTAGCTACCAGAACAGCCTCTGGCGACACCCCAATGCTTTGAGCCGCCAAATCTGCCATCTTGACAGCGTCGTTAAGCCCTGGCTCACCAACTGAGGCATTAGCGCAGCCACTATTTACCACCATCGCCATCACTCCCTCCGATGGCAGACGCCGCCGGGACAGAACTACCGGAGCCGCCTTAATCCGGTTGGTAGTAAATAGACCCGCCGCCGCACAGGGTGCTTCCGACAAAAGAATGCCAAGGTCAAGGACGCTGTCTGTCCTTTTCTTTATTCCGGCATACGTCGCCCCTGCCTGAAACCCCTTTGGAGAAGTAACCGTCCCCGAGGCAATAAAAGAAATCTCAGCTTCCATTATGAATAAAATATACCATAGTCGCCCTCGCTAAACAATGATTCTAGCACTGACTTCAAAGGTATAGTCAGTTGATAAACTCTACACCAACTTCGAAGTCGTTATATTTAGGCGACATATCTTATGTTAACTCCAAAACGGCTTGTCTTTAGCTTTTATCATCCCTCTTGAGGATAACTTCTGGAGTGGGGCTACATTCTCTACTAAACACTTCCGTTTCGCCGGTATGACAAAGTTCTCCTGCCAGTGGTAGAATACGTAAATAACCAGCTACATAAGGGGGTTGAAACCAAAAATGGAACTCAAAACTGTCTATTTTAAGCATCCCGGCAGTGAAACTACCGAAGCCACGCTCCGCATTGCCAGTCACCGTGCCGAAGAACTGAGTATTAAGAACATACTAGTAGCCTCCACAACCGGTGATACCGCCGTCAGGGCTATGGATGTCCTTCAAGGACTAAGGGTTATTGTGATCACCCACGTTACCGGCATGCGCGAACCTAACATTCAGGAATTCACGGAAAAGAACCGGCAAATAGTGGAAAGTAAGGGGGGTATCATACTGACCACGGCTCACGCCTTTAGCGGGCTGAGTGCCGCTATGCGCAACAAATATAACACCTATGTCCTGGGAATGATAATTGCCGATACCCTGCGAATGTTTGGTCAGGGAGTAAAGGTTACCTGTGAGATAGCGTTGATGGCGGCTGATAGTGGGCTGGTACGCACTGATGAGGATATTATCGCTATCGGCGGTACCGGCCACGGCGCCGATACTGCCCTCGTGCTCTGTCCCGTAAACACCCGCAACTTTTTTGACCTTAGAGTCAAAGAAATTCTGTGTAGACCCCACTTCTAGGGCTATCACCAATATACTACTTTTTGACACTAACAAAGGGGGTTGTAAACTTAGTTAATCATGAAGATTATACGTTTTGCTATTGGGGAAACGGTTGGCTACGGGGTTTTGAAAGGCAAACTTATTCAGGGTATTGAGGGTGCTCCCTACGACTTATCTGAGTTTAAATTCTCCAACCGCCAGTATAACCTCAGCGAGATAAAACTCCTATCCCCCTGCGTACCATCCAAAATAGTGGCGGTCGGCCTTAATTATTATAGCCACGCTGAGGAGGTGAAAATGCCTATTCCCCCCGACCCCCTGCTTTTCCTCAAGCCGTCCACTTCAGTAATTGGCCCCGATGATAGTATTGTTTATCCCGACTCCTCGGAGCGGGTTGACTATGAAGCCGAACTGGGGGTGGTGATAAAGACCAAAGCCTACCGCGTGCCGCTGGAAACGGCACTAGACTATGTCCTGGGCTACACCTGTTTTAACGATGTTACGGCGCGTGACCTCCAGAAAAAGGACGGGCAGTGGACCCGAGCCAAGGGTTTTGATACCTTTTCGGCTATTGGACCTCACATTGAGACCGAACTTGACCCTGGAAATGTCACTGTGGAAGCCTATCTTAACGAGGAGCTCAAGCAACGAGGCAATACCAGCGACCTTATATTTCCGATCCCCGAACTGGTAAGCTTTATCTCTCACATTATGACCCTCCTGCCCGGTGATATTATCGCCACCGGCACCCCCAGCGGTATCGAGCCGATGATTCCCGGCGATACCATTGAGATAAAACTGGAGGGAATAGGCACCCTGAGAAATTATGTCGTTAAAAACGGGTAAGGTATAAGGTTTGTAAGCTGTGACCTCACCCCCTGTGTCCCCCTCTCCTTGATAAGGAGAGGGGGAAGTTGTTTTTTAAGGGGCTAACGCCTCTTTAACCCCATTGATAAATGAGATATATGGTATGGTATAATATTAATTAAGGATAATAACACATGGTTGAGCCACTACCTTCTAGAGAGGATTTTCTGGAGAAGAAGCAAGATTACTCGCCACTCTTGGTTCATCTTACCAGAGATAAGACGGTTTACATAGAGGAATATGGTGAAGAAAAATCATTTTCGGCAAAAGAA
>DAOWJG010000118.1 GCA_030640485.1 Dehalococcoidales bacterium
GAAGATAGTTCAGATGAGCAGAGCCAACGCTTTCAGAAAACGGTATAAACGTAGCGAGGTAGAATACAATGAAATCCAGAACTGCTATGTCCAGTATCTTGTTGAGGTAGCTGAGAAGGGGCTTGAGAATGTCACACCAGCCAGGAAAAGCTTCCTAACTGACCCCATGACCTTTGCCCACTATCTCCGTAAGCGTCCCGTACTGATGATAAATGCGCTTTGGGATGAGGTCATTCCCAAGCAGACTACGCTCGATTTATGGAAGGCAAGCGGTAAACCAGCGATTACATGGTTTCCTGGTGGCCATGCCACCATCTGGCTATGGTATCCCCTTATTAGCCGAAAAATCATCCGCTTTCTTAAGTCAACCTTCGGGCTGTAAGGTAAACACCCCGCATAAGCCATCGTGAACACATCCCATGGTTTGCGAGCGGGGTAGTTGGTCGGCTTGAACCCTTGACTAGCGGTAGGGCTAAAGGGTGAAGTTGACCGTAATCCCTAAAGCTACTTGCCGTATTTACCAACTATCATTATAATATGGGGGAATAAATCAAGGGGAACAGGTGATTAGATGAAGCAATATGGGCTGGATAATATTCGTAACGTTACCTTACTATCTCATTGCGGCGCCGGTAAGACATCACTCTCAGAAGCAATCATGTTCACGGCTGGCGCCACCACCCGATTGGGCAGGGTTGATGATGGGACAACTATCTCAGATTATGACCCCGATGAGATAAAGCGCCAGATTAGCCTTAACCTGACTATGCTCCCCGGCGAGTGGCAGGATACCAAGATTAACCTCATTGACACCCCAGGTTATGCTGACTTTGTTGGTGAGGTCAACGCCGCTATTCGAGTCAGTGAGGGAGCCATAATTGTAATCTGCGCCGCTTCTGGCGTTGAGGTTGGCACAGAGCAGGTCTGGGGATACAGTGAGGAAGCCGGTCTAGCCCGCCTTGTCTTTATTAATAAAATGGACCGCGAGAACGCCGATTTTTACCGAATTGTGCAGCAGGTTCAGTCCAAATTTGGCGCTAAGTGCGTCCCCGTGCAGCTACCCATCGGTGCCCAGAGTGATTTTCAAGGGATGGTTGACCTCCTGACCCAGAAAAGCTACGCCGGCTCTCCCGCCAAAGAAGGTGAGATACCCTCATCACTGGAGACCCAGGTTAGCTCCTTTCGGGAGAAATTGATCGAAGCGATAGCCGAATTGGACGACCGCCTCATCGAGAAGTACCTCGGTGGTGAAGAACTCAGTCTGGAGGAGCTAACCGATGGCCTACGCCAGGCCGTAGTGAGTGGCCGGATTGTGCCCATTTTAGCTGGTTCGGCAACACAGAGTATCGGCATTACCCCCCTGCTGGATGCCATATATAACTACCTGCCGTCACCTAAAGAACAAGAGATAGCTACTGTCGACGAGAAGGCTGAGCCGAAGATTAAGCCAAGCGAGACTGCCCCCTTAGCCGCCCTGGTGTTTAAAACCACGGCTGACCCCTATGTTGGTAAGCTTACCTACTTCCGGGTTTATAACGGCACTATTGAGAGCAATTCCCAGGTGTGGAATACCACGCAAGGGGAACAGGAGCGCATCGGTCAGCTATTTATGCTGCGGGGTAAGACCCAGGAGCCAGTCTCTAAAATCGGGGCTGGAGACATCGGCGGGGTAGCCAAATTAAGCCTAACCAGTACTGGGCATACATTGGGCAGTCGGGATAAGCCACTTAAAATTGCCCCTATCCTGTTCCCCAAGCCAGTCTTTAGCGAGGCAGTGCACCCCAAGACTAAGGCTGACGTAGACAAGCTGGGAACAGCCCTCTCCCGGCTAGTTGAGGAAGACCTGACTCTCAAGGTGCATAGAGAGGCTGATACCAACGAGACCATCCTGTCTGGACTTGGTGAGACTCAACTTGCCGTAGCCGCTGACAAGATACAACGTAAATTTGGTGTCAATATCGAGCTAGATACCCCTAAGGTTCCTTATAAAGAGACCATCACCATATCAGCTAAGTCAGAGTATAAACATAAGAAACAAACCGGAGGGCACGGTCAATACGGGCACGTCCGTTTGTAGCTGGAACCGTTACCGCGCGGCAACGGTCACGAGTTTGTTAACCGGATAGTAGGTGGTACCATCCCCAAGAATTACATTCCCGCGGTAGAGAAGGGAGTCAACGAAGCCATAGGTGAAGGAGGGCTAGCCCGCTACCCGGTGGTGGACATAAGAGCGACACTGTATGATGGTAGCTTTCACCCGGTTGATTCCTCAGACATATGCTTCAAGATTGCCGGGTCCGGGGCACTGAAGAAAGGGTTAACCCAGGGGCAACCTATCCTCCTCGAACCGATAATGAATATCCGGGTGATAGTTCCAGAGGATTTCACCGGGGATATTATTGGCGACCTTAATGCCAAACGAGCCAGGGTGCTGGGCATGAACCCCGAGAATGGAATGAACGTCATCGACGCCCAGGTGCCGCAGGCTGAGATTTTGCGCTATGCGATAGACCTAAAGTCAATAACCCAGGGACGGGGTAGCTATACTACCGAATTCAGCCACTATGAGGAGACCCCACCTCAGGTTAGTCAACGGATTATCACCAAAAGGCAGGCCGAAAAGGGCTAAAAACCATCCCCTACTCGGTTAGACTAACTGGCAGATAGGAACGACCACCCTCAGTCAGCCATAAGTTCCTTGACCTTACTGATGAAGGCGGGTAACAGAGTTTTCCAGTCCCCGACGACACCAAAGCTGGCTTCCCGGAAGATATTTGCCTCCGAGTTTTTATTTATGGCCACAATAGTCTTGGCACCAGAGCAACCAGTCATATGTTGACTGGCACCGGAGACAGCTACCGCCAGGTAAAGGTCGGGGGCAATAATCTTACCGGTAAGACCTATCTGGTAGCCAGTTGGCACCCAGCCATTATCACAGGGAGGCCGGCTGGCCCCCACCGCTCCCTTCAATATCTTAGCCAGTTCCTCTAGCTGCTTAAAACCTTCAGCACCGCCAATGCCTCTACCCCCACAAACTACAACCGCAGCATCCTCCAGCTTTATCCCTTCTACCTCCTCCACCACCCGCTCCAGGACCTTGGTTCTTATGGATGATGGGTCCAAGCCCGCCTCAATAGTAACAACCTCTCCCTGCCTCGAGTCATCGCGCTCCAGGGGTGACATTGCCTTGGCCCTAACCGTAGCCATCTGGGGGTAGGACTCACCGGTGAAGATAGCCTGGGCATTACCACCATAAACCGGCTTGGTTTGCCAGAGCGATTTCGAGTCCGGGTCAATAGCCAGTTCCAAACAGTCGGTAGTCACCGCTGTGCCCAGTCTGAAAGCGAGCCTGGGAGCGAGGTCACGACCAGTAGAAGTCTGCCCCAGAAGGAGAATCCGAGGCATTACCTGCCTGACTACCTTTTCGGCAACGTATACATAGGGATCCGTCTGGTAGTCCTCAAGTAGTGGGTCGCTAACTACATATACCTTATCCGCACCAGAGGCAATTGCTTCCTGGGCTAAAATGCTTACCTCACCGCCGACTAGCAAGCAGTATAGCTCCTGCCCCAGGTCGCTAGCCAGCTGGCGACCGCAACCCAAAAGCTCGGTGGTAATCACCGCTAGCTTTCCCTCCTTAGCTTCACCGAAAACCATAACCCCATTGTATTCAGCCATTAAAACCTACCTCCTTAACGATACCGAAAACCTTTTAAACCTACTACCCATCCCGAACTATTTCGAAAACCTCTTAGACCCTAGGCGAAGGCAATAGGTCTCTCTGCAGTTTATAGCATTTTAGCTTCCCTGAGTTTCAGGGCCAGATTAGCCGCCGCCTCTTGGGGGGTCTCTCCGTCTACAATTTCACACTTCCCTTCACGAACTGGTTGAAATAGCTTTACAAGTCGGGCGCGCCGACCCGCGGCCCCAACCTGAGAAGGTTCAACCCCGATATCGGCTGGTTTCCAGATAATCGGCTCTTTCTTCTTTGCCGTCATGATTCCCTTTATGGTGGGGTAGCGAGGCTCACCAAGCTCATTGCTTACCGTAATCAGGGCTGGCAAGGACACCTCAACCACCTCATAGCCGTCATCGGCTACCTTCTCCACCTTTACCTTACCATCGGTAATTTCTATTTTTTGGGCTAGGGTTACACTGGGCAGGTCCAATATCTCAGCGATGCCCAAACCTACCTGCCCGGCATCCCAGTCAGAAGCCTGCCGCCCGCAAAGAATAAGGTCATAGTCACCCACCTTCTTGATCGCCATCGCCAGGGCATAGGCCGTTGACCAGCTATCACCCTCGCTAAAGGCCTCATCCTCCAGCAGGATAAGCTCATCAGCCCCCATAGACAACGGTTTCTTTACCACATCTCGCAAGAGGTCTGTGCCCAGGCTTAGCGCTGTGATTTTACCACCCTGGGCATCTTTGATTCTTAGCGCCGCTTCTACTGCATACTCAGCATAAGGGTCGATTACCGGAGATACACTCGGTGGTAGCGTTACCGTATTCTTGGTAGCGTCAATCTTAAAGCTGGCCGGTGGTGCCTCAGGGTCAATTACCTGCTTACAGCAGACAATTGTGTTCATGGTATCCGTTACTCCTTTCTATATTTATATTCCTGTATTTTACTCCCTAAGCTAAAAACCCAATTGAATAGTCTAGCATCAGAGTGGATTAGTGTCAAACTAGACCGAGGAGACCTTTGAGCAATCCCAAGAAACTCTCCGGGCAAAAAGAGGCTTCGCCCCCAATGGCAGAGAAAATAGGAACTAAACCTCTCCAAGAGTTATTGATGACTAAAACCATTCCTACCAAGTAACTTCAACTGCGGCAGTGGTAGTAGCCAGGGTTAGACTTACCGCACGGTCGATACCAGTCAAATCGGGGATGATTTCTATATTAGCTGATGGGAAGAGGCGACGCAGGAGACTAGCCACGGCTCGGCTCTGCCCCAGTCCTGTCTCCAGAAGCAGTGAGCCCCCGGGGTAAAGCCTATCACCTACCTCACGGCATAACTCTCGTATCTTTTCCAGCCCATCCCAACCCCCGTTTAGTGCTAGCTCGGGCTCAAAATTCGCTAGGCACATCCGAGAGACCTCTGTTTCGGTGACGTAAGGGAGATTGGCTATTACCAGGTCAACCGGCTCCGGTAGCGGGTCAAGCAAATCACCCCGCAAGAGACAGACTCTATCTACTACGCCGTGTTTGTGGCAGTTAAATCGGGCAACCTTAAGGGCAAGTGCCGATATATCGGTGGCATAGATTTTAGTCCGGGGCAGGTTTATTGACAGACTGATGGCAATGGCACCACAACCAGTGCCAATATCAGCTATGGTAGATAGCGGGCGACTTTGAGCATGCTTAAGAGCCTCTTCTACCAGTAACTCACTCTCCGGCCGGGGGATTAAGACCCTCGGGTTAACATAGAAATCAATCCCGTAGAACTCACGGTGCCCGGTGATATAGGCTGTCGGCTCACCCCTCAGGCGGCGTTTAACTAGCCGCCCAAAATCTGCTTCTGCCTCAGAACCTAGTTCACGGTGAAGGTCCTGATACAGCTGAACCTGGCTTATTCCGAGTGCGTGCCTCAGCAGCAGCTCAGACTCCAAGCGGGAATCTTCAATGTTTTGGCGGGCAAAGATTTCTCTAGTCTGACGGAGAGCCTGCTTCAGGGTCATACCAGTTGCTTCTCCAGCTGCCTTGCCTGGTCTTCGGTAGCCAGGGCATCAATAAGTTTGTCCAAGTCCCCCTCCAGAATCTGAGACAGGTTGCGGAGGGTCAGACCAATACGGTGGTCAGATACCCGGTCTTGAGGAAAGTTGTAGGTCCGTATCTTTTCCGCCCGGTCTCCAGTACCTACTTGGGAGCGGCGCTGCTGGGTTATGGCTTCGTCCTGCCGGCGCTGTTCTATCTCCAGCAGTCGAGCCCGAAGCACCGCCATCGCCTTCTGTTTATTTCTTAGCTGGGAACGCTCATCCTGACAGACAGCCACGATACCGGTCGGCAGATGGGTAATGCGGACGGCGGTGGCTACCTTGTTTACATTCTGTCCCCCCGCCCCACCACTATGGAAGATATCAGTCCGCAGGTCATCCGGGTTAATAGATACCTCTACCTCACTTGCCTCAGGGAGAACAGCTACGGTCGCCGTTGAGGTGTGAATCCTGCCTGAAGATTCGGTAACCGGCACCCGCTGCACCCGATGGACGCCCCGCTCATACTTGAGTCGGCTGAAAGCGCCCTTGCCCTTGCCCTTCACCTCAAAGATGATTTCCTTAAAGCCACCGATGGTGCTCTCATTAATGTCAACAATGTCTAC
>DAOWJG010000124.1 GCA_030640485.1 Dehalococcoidales bacterium
ACTAGATGCTATTCTTGACTACTTAAAAATCAATACTTCTGAGAAGCCAAGAAAGATTGGTTTTTCTCCGCCTGAGAATCAGTAAAGTGGAAATAATACAATATAGGCAGCCGTAATAACTACTTAATGCCACGCAAAGCTACATTATGTAAACTTAACTCTCTGATTCTAAAGTTATTATTGGAATGAGACACACAAAGCGCAGAGGGTCATGGCCCTTATTAACCAGGCAGTGATTCTCATCAGGCGCAATAAAGACAACGCTGCCCTTAGCTATTTCAGTTCCCCCTTCTTCACCCACCACGACCCCGCGACCAGAAATAACAAACACCTCATGTTCCCACGGGTGAGAATGAGACGGGGTTGAGCTACCCGCCTCAACCTCAAAGACTCGCATGCAGAAATTCGGTGCTCCGTCATCAGCGGTAATAACATCATACTTAGCTACCCCGGGCGACTCATAAGTGGGCTTAACATCAAAATAATGACATATTTTCATCACCATTAACCTCCCTAGATACAACTAGGCTATTATATCATTTTATAATTCACATGTAACTTGTTCTGCCTCGCTCACTATGTATTGGTAGATATAACACCGGTTTTTGCCTTATAATCAGGTAAGGAGTTAGACTTAAGAATGCACAGCCAGCTAAAAGCAGGCGCCATCATTGTAGCTGCGGGCTCAAGTGAGCGGATGGGTGGCGTGGACAAGGTAATGGCGTTATTAGGGGGAAAGCCAATCTTAGCCCGGGTAGTTGATACCTTTCAGGACTGCAAGCTAATTACCCAGATTGTCATTGTCTTAAGCAAGCCAAACCTGGAGCGAGGTAGGCAGTTGGTAACTGAACACAACTGGTCTAAGGTAACCGATGTCTGTCTTGGGGGCAGACGGCGTCAGGATTCAGTCGTTGCTGGACTTAACCGACTCCATGACTGTGACTGGGTGGTAATCCACGATGGCGCCAGGCCGTTACTAACCGAAGAGTTAATCGATCGGGGACTGAACGAAGCCGAGGCGACTGGTGCCGCCGCTGCTGCCATACCAGTTACTGATACCATTAAGGCGGCGGGAGATGACAGGCTCGTTCAGGAAACGCTACTAAGGCAAAATCTATGGGCAGTGCAGACACCACAGGTATTTCGCCTTGATATAATAGCCGAAGCCTACCACAAGGCAGATGGTGAGGTAACCGACGATGCTTCGCTGGTGGAGCAGTTAGGCTACCGGGTTAAGCTTTATATGGGCGCTTATGATAATATAAAGATAACGACTCCTCGCGACCTGGCTTTAGCTGAGGTCCTATGGCAGAAGCATGGAAAGTAGGCTACGTATTGGTATAGGCTATGATGTGCATCCCCTGACTCAAGGGAGGAGATTGGTGCTGGGAGGGGTGGATATACCCTGTGACAGAGGGCTTGGTGGCTGGAGCGATGCTGATGTGTTAACCCATGCTATTATTGATGCCCTCCTTGGAGCGGCTGCCCTAGGTGACATCGGCAGCCATTTTCCTCCCGGCGAGGCACAATACAAGGATATTTCCAGCCTGGTTTTGCTTAAAAGAGCAAGCGATGAACTTAAAGAAAAAGGCTGGCGGGCACGTAACATTGATGCGACTGTGGTCGCTGAGCAGCCGAGCATGGAGGAATTTACTGGCCAGATGCGACACAATCTCAGCCAGACACTCGGCATTGAGACGGGTCAGGTAAGTGTGAAGGCGAGCACCTCAGCTCGGTTGGGCTTTGTTGGTCGCGGGGAAGGTATAGCCACCTGGGCGGTAGCCTTGATAGAAAGCATTTCAAGTCAGGTAGCAGTTGGCAATGAATAAGTATGCGATAAGCTCAATAGTTGGTTTCTTTCCGGTGGGGCTTAACTGCATCTGTCTTCAGCCCCGGCCTGTCCGGGGCAACTAGGCGCAAAGTCTAGTCTGGAAAGGAGATGTAGTGTAATGTCGCTTACCGCCAGCATGAAAAGAGATATTAAAGCTGCCCTTGACCGAGACCCGGCAGCCACCAGCAGCCTGGAAGTATTTTTTACCTACCCGGGGTTTCATGCGCGCCAGTATCACCGGGTAGCCCACACCCTGCATCGGTGGCACCTCCGGGGGCTAGCCCGGCTGATATCCAATATCAGCCGATTCCTCACCGGTATTGAAATCCACCCCGGGGCTAAGATCGGTGAAGGGCTCTTCATTGACCATGGTATGGGGGTGGTTATTGGCGAGACATCCGAGATTGGAGATAACGTTACCCTGCATCAGGGGGTAACCCTGGGTGGCACCAGCACTCAGCGGGTCAAGCGCCACCCTACCCTGAAGAATAATGTAATGGTCGGGGGTGGGGCACAGCTTATTGGCAACATTACCATTGGGGAAAACTCCAAGGTGGGCGCCGGCTCGGTGGTGCTGAATTCAGTGCCGCCCAATGCTACTGTGGTTGGAGTGCCGGGACGGGTAGTCGCTGTCAGAAATCCAGACACCGATACGATAGAGAAGTTACCCGACCCGGTAGGGGAACGACTGGAACACCTGGAAAGAAGACTATCTGAACTAGAGAAGCGCCTGAATAAGACTAAAGGGAGAAAAGGTGAAGGTATTTAATACGCTTTCGGGACGAAAAGAAGAATTCTTACCCCGGGGTGATGAGGTTAAGATGTATGTCTGCGGGGTTACCCCTTATGATGAGTGTCATATCGGTCACGCCATGAGCTATATCATCTTTGATGTTATCCGATGCTATCTTCAGTTTAAGGGCTACAAGGTAAAGTATGTGCAGAATATTACTGATATAGACGACAAGATTATCGACCGGGCCAGTAAACTTGGCATTTCGGCCAGTGACTTAGCCCAAAGGTTCACTGAGCGCTATTTTGAGGATATGGATGCCCTGAATATTAGTCGGGTTGATATCTATCCCCGGGTTACTGAAGAGATACCCAAGATTATTGAGGTGATACAGGGCCTAATTGACAAAGGGCATGCCTACCCCGCTGGAGGCAGCGTCTATTTCCGGGTAAATAGCACCCCTGATTACGGAAAGCTATCCCACCGCAACCTGGAGTCTATGATGAACAGCTGCCGCCTTGAGATGGGGAAGGAGAAAGAAAACCCCATGGATTTTGCCCTGTGGAAGGCAGCTAAGCCGGGGGAGCCATGGTGGCAGAGTCCGTGGGGCAAGGGCAGACCCGGCTGGCATATTGAGTGCAGCGCTATGTCCCTGAAGTACCTGGGCGATACCATTGATATTCATGGTGGCGGGCAGGATTTGGTCTTTCCTCACCACGAGAATGAGATAGCCCAGTCGGAGAGTTTTACCGGCATCAAGCCGTTTGTTAAATACTGGCTGCATAA
>DAOWJG010000136.1 GCA_030640485.1 Dehalococcoidales bacterium
GAAAGAGACTAAAAGTAAACCAAACGTATCAATACGGATTGACCCTGAAGTATTGCACCAAGCAAAAATTGAAGCTGTCAAAGCTAAGAAGACACTAGGAGAGTGGTTAGAGGAAGCTATCCTTGAGAAAATTAAGCGGGTTTCATAAAAATAATTAAGTGGGGGAATATTTATAATGTATAATATTGAAAAGCGAGACTGGCAGTCAAAAGGTAGAGGGTTCGAATCCCTCCAGCTCCACTTTCTTGTTATGAGTTTGACCGCAAGATTTCCAATCGTCTGCTACCTGTTACTAAAGCAACTTTCCCGTGAAGCCTTGTTTCAAAGACTGATTATTCATTCTAAATTATCGACTTCGCCTATTTGCAACGGCGCAAGCTTGATATCTGATCTTGCTTCTACTTTATCCTTAAATTCTTGAGGGTCTGCCTCCAAATTGTGCATAGGAATTACAATCTTTGGCTTAATTATTAAAATTACCTTTGGCGAGGGCAGTAGGGCTAAAAAGCAGGACTAAAAGCCATCTGAAAGGTTCTTGCCTATTGTTACCTCAGTCCACCAGCTGTACTGGCAATTGTGTGCCTCTTCAAGAGAGCAGGAAGTGGTCCCGAGTTTAGCGGACTCTACCGCAATTTAAAAAGTTGTGATAAGGCTCCATCAACCTTTATCCCGGTGGCGGTTATGTAGGAGGATTCGTCGGAGGCTAAAAATAGAACCAGGTTGGCGATTTCCTCTTCCGTGCCAAACCTGCCCAGCGGCTGGGCGGCCTCAAGTTTCTCTAAGGCATTTTTATCTCCCTTTGTCAGGTCCCGTGTTATCATCGGGGTTGGGATAAGCCCTGGCATAGTCCAGTTAATACGAATATTCTGGCGGAGATAGTCCACAGCCGATGACATCGATAACGAGGCTACTCCTCCCTTAGAAGCAGAATAGGAGGACAAGCAAGGGGCACCCTGAATACAAGAATTAGAGCCCTGATTAACGATTGACCCTCCCCCTGTCTTGAGCATCTCGGGGATAGCATACTTCATACACAGGAAGACACCTTTGAGATTAATGGCAATGACCTTATCAAAGTCCTCCTCTTTGACCTCATGTAGAGGCACAACCTCTGGTTCTACAATGCCGGCGTTATTAAATAGGATGTCCAGCTCCCCATAGGTATCTACGGTTGTCTTAACCATTTTTTTAACGTCTTCTGTTTTGGAAACATCAGTCTTGGCAAAGATAGCCTTACCACCAGCCTCTTTAATCATCCTGACCGTTTCTTCTCCTGCCTCAACACCACGCCCGGCAACAACCACTTTAGCGCCCTCTTTGGCGAACAGAATCGCTGTCGCTCGCCCCATCCCGGAACCACCTCCGGTTACAATTGCTACCTTACCATCTAATCTACCCATCTTCTTAACCCCTTTCATTTACATTACTGTTTTCTCAACCACGCTCCTATAGAGTCATGCCCATAATCAGCAGTATTGACATGACTCAGTTACCGAAATCTTAAGTGGCTAAGTTGGTTTTGTCAATGTAAAACTGGTTTAGAAATTAATTTCTGCCCGTGCAGTTACTATGGCGCCGACTAAGAATTGTGCTATCTGTTTGCCACAGAATTCAATAATCCATGGTTACTTTAGCTGATAGCCCACAGTTGCAAGCCATACTGCTTACTGCTACAATTATCCTAGATGAGAATAGGGTAGCTCTTCGCTGGTAATGCATGGTGGCGGAGGGCTTTTATTTAGAAGGGAAGGGTAAATGGTAGCCAGATATAACCCACAGGAAATAGAAACGAAGTGGCAGCAGAGGTGGGTTGAGGATAGGTTATATGAGGTCACCGAGGGCAGCGCCAGGCCCAAGTATTATGCCCTGACCATGTTTCCTTATACTTCGGGAGACCTCCATATTGGGCACTGGTATGCCATGGCCCCAGCTGATGTCCACGCCCGTTTTAAGCGGATGCAGGGCTATAACGTGCTTCACCCGATGGGGTTTGATGCCTTCGGTCTGCCCGCTGAGAATGCCGCTATCCGTCGGGGTATTCATCCCTTCACCTGGACGATGCAAAACATTGATAATATGCGTCGCCAACTCCAGAGCATCGGCGCTATCTACGACTGGAGCCGTGAGGTGGTCACCTGCCTGCCGGAGTATTATAAGTGGACGCAGTGGTTCTTTCTAAAACTCTATGAGGCGGGCTTGGCTTATCGGGATAAGGCGCCGGTTAACTGGTGCTCTAACTGTCAGACAGTATTGGCTAACGAACAGGTGGTACAGGGTTTCTGTGAACGCTGTGGCACCCTCGTGGTTCGTCGAGACCTGGAGCAGTGGTTCTTCCGTATCACCAGGTATGCTGATGAGCTTATGCAATACGATGGCATTGACTGGCCAGAGCGGATAAAGATAATGCAGCGGAACTGGGTAGGTAAGAGCGTCGGTGCTGAGATCGCCTTTACCCTGGACTATGCGGGCATAGCTGAAAAGGAGATTAGGACATTTACTACCCGGCCGGACACCATTTTTGGGGTTACCTTTATGGTTCTGGCTCCGGAGCATCCCCTGGTGACTAGACTGACCACACCGGAGAGAAGGACTGAGGTTGATGATTATATTGACCGGTCACGGCGCCAGACGGTTATTGAGCGGCTGTCCACCGAGAAAGAGAAGGAAGGGGTGTTTATCGGGGCTTATGTGACTAACCCGCTCAGTGGCAGAAAGGTGCCCCTCTGGACTAGTGACTATGTGCTCATGAGCTACGGGACCGGAGCCGTGATGGGAGTGCCGGCTCATGACGAGCGAGATTTTGCCTTTGCCAAGAAGTATGACCTCCCCATATCGGTAGTGATTGCCCCGCCCGGCTGGCAGGGAGAAGAACTAGCCGCGGCTTATACGGAACCGGGTGCGATGGTGAACTCGGAACAGTTTAGTGGACTCGCCAGTGAGGCGGGGATAGAGGCGGTTTGTGATTTTCTGGAGGCGCAAGGCTGGGGAAAGCGAGCCGTAAGTTATCGGCTGCGCGATTGGCTTATCTCCCGCCAGCGCTACTGGGGGGCGCCAATACCCATAATCTACTGTGAGCGGTGCGGCATCGTTCCGGTTCTGGAGTCGGATCTGCCCGTATTACTACCGGAGAATGCTGAGTTCAAACCTACTGGCGAGTCTCCCTTGAAGTACTGTAGAGAGTTCGTCAATGCTACCTGTCCTAAGTGTTCTGCTCCTGCCAGGAGAGAGACCGATACCATGGACACCTTTATGTGCTCCTCTTGGTATTTTTTGCGCTACGCAAGCCCTCATTGTGATACGGCCCCCTTTGAAGCCGACAAGTTACAGTACTGGCTACCGGTTGACCTTTATACCGGCGGTGCTGAGCATGCGGTTATGCACCTATTCTATGCCCGCTTCTTCGTAAAGGCACTTCGGGATATGGGATTGGTTAGTTTCGGTGAGCCGTTTACCCGCCTGTTTAATCAGGGGATTATTATTGTTGAGCGTCAGAAGATGAGCAAATCACGGGGCAATGTGATTAATCCCGATGAGTATGTTGCGGAACTAGGGGCTGATGCGGTGCGTGCCTACCTTATGTTTGTCGCCCCCTGGGAGCAGGGCGGTGAGTGGGACGACAGCGGCTTAAGTGGCATCAGTCGCTGGCTTAGCCGGGTGTGGAACCTAGCGCTGGAGAAATACAAGCCTGGCGAGGCAATTAAGACGGTGGCTAAGGGGGGGCTAGAACGCGCTTTATACCGTATTACTCACCAGACTGTCAGGAAGGTAACCGGCGATCTGGAGAGGATACGCTTTAATACCATGATAGCTGCCCTTATGGAGTTCACCAACTATCTGGCTAAAGTGAGGGAAGCCGGCTCAGTTACCCCTGCCGCCTGGGAGGCGGCGATTAAAACCCTGATCCTGCTTTTAGCCCCAACTGCCCCACACCTGGCCGAGGAGTTGTGGCAGAGGCTGGGGTATGACTACAGCATTCATAATCAGAGCTGGCCCGAGTGGGATGAGGAGCTAGCCAAGGATGAAGAGGTTACCCTGGTAGTTCAGGTTAACGGCAAGCTGCGTGACAGGCTCACTGTTCCGGTATCTATCACCGAGGCTGAAGCCAAGAAACTAGCCCGGGAAAGTAAAAGGGTGAAGCTTTACCTAAAGGACAAAGTGGCACTCAGGGAAATATATGTCCCAGGGAAGCTCATAAATCTGGTAGTGCGATGAAGTAAGACAGACCAGGTCTCTATTAAGGGTAGGTTGAAGAGGCTAAGCTTCTTATAACCCTGTTTCGCTGTGTATTTCCCTGCCTCAGGTCTATTCTCGCCAACTCGGCCCTCCTGTCGAATTCTTAATGTGCAGCCAGACGGCGTGTAATAGCCTTTCACAATCTCCCGAGACCGACCCTAAGGCAGCCTATCGCGCTCCATGATCTGGATGACAAGCTCATGGAGCTGCATCAAGTGAAGGCATAATCATAAGCATAGGAAGGACAATTATCGCAGATTTGGCGACTTTATGCCATTAACAAACCTACAACACACAAAAGGTCCTACCTTTTATCCTGCCCGGTCTTTAGCTGATATTACATGGAAGCCATTCCTTTTCTTTTTAAAGGGACACTTTTTCCTAATTACCTCGTGCCCATAATATAATAAGAGCCGTGACATACTTATGTTATACTTAGGCGTGATAAGAATTTATGATAATGAGTTTGCTAAGAAGTTGCTACAAGAAAAGGAGGGGGTGAATGTTAAGAGGATTTACGCGTAAATACAGACCTTTAGAGATATTAACTGAGGAACAAGTTATTGCTATCCACAAAGCTGTTCTAGATGTTCTCAGGGAGACTGGGTTGACTTTTCAAAGTGAGCGTGCGCTGAAAGACTTAGAAAGGCACGGTTGTCGAGTGGATTATGATCAGATGAGAGTGCGCTTTCCAGAATATTTGGTTGAGGAAGCCATACGTCGTTGCCCTAGTAGTTATCGGGTTAAAGCCAGAGACCCAAAAAATGACATAATATTGGGTGGTGATACTGTTTATTTCATGAGTTTTCCTGGAATGCAGACCGTTGATTTGGATACCTGGGAGCCAAGAGACCCAACGAAGCAGGAATATGAAAACATGGTAAGGGTTCTGGATGCCTTACCCAATTTGCATGCCATGGGTCCGTATCCTTATTTTGGGTATGAGAATGTCCCTCCAGTGATGCAAGTACTTGAGGGTTCAGCTATTGAGATAATGAGTTCAACCAAAGTTAGGCTCCCGCCACCACCCAATGACTGTGACCAGTTTCATATCCAGATGGTAAAAGCAACTGGAGGCGAGTGCTTTCTCCCGGTAGATGCCTCGGCGCCTCTGGAATGGGCGGATAATCAGATTAGAGCTGCCTATCGGGCTTTAAAAGCAGGATTCCCCATGTCTATTGTGCAGGCTACCATACTTGGAGGAACCGGACCAGCAACAATTGCGGGGACGGTGGTACATGACCTGGCATCAATGCTATCCATGGTTGTACTGGTTCAAATGTTAAGACCAGGGATGAGGGTACATATGGGCTCATTTACACTTCCAATGAATATGAGGCGGGGAGTCCCTGGCTTTGGGCGGATTTCCCGTTCCCTGGTTAAGGCGGCAGAAAACCAGATGGTTCGGCACTATGGAATCCCGACACGGGATACTGACGTTGGCCTCGTCAGCGCAAAGAAACCCGATTTTCAAACTGGCTATGAAAAGGCAGTGAACGCCTTAGCTAGTGCTTTGACTGGTGCCAATCTAATTTTTATGCATGGTGGTCTGTATGGCGAGATGACTGCGCATCCCCTACAGGCAGTTTTGGATGACGACGTTGCTGGCATGATAGGCAGGTTTCTGGAGGGAGTTAACGTAAATGATGAGACAATAGCCTTGGAGCTGATAGAAGAGGTTGGCCCAATTCCTGGTAATTACCTCAAAACGGCGCATACGAGACAGTGGTGGCACAGGGAGCAGTTTATCCCCCGAGCCGCTGATGATTTAACTTACCCAGAATGGATGCAGTCAGGGAAAAAGGATTGTCTTGATTACGCCCGAGGGATTATGGAAGAGATACTAGCATCTCATAAGGTATCTGTCCCATTAACTCCAGGTCAGGGGAAGGAAATAGGGCGGATACTAAAGGAAGCAAGGGAATACTACCGAGGAAGAGGCATGATCTCGGATGATGAGTGGAGGATTTATCAGGAGAAGGTTATAAAATCGCCAGATTACTCATTCGCATGAAGCCATTAATAAGTGTGATCATAATAGCTATAGCTAAATAATTCTTACTTGACAATCCCTTAAGTAAACTCAAAACACACACAAAAGATCCCACCTTTTATCCGGCACGGTCTACCATGCTCTGAGCGAGGAAATAGAACGCTTGAATCAGGAGGAGTAGCTATTGGCGAAAAGCCTTTGAGGCGGCTTAACCATTTTATGCAACACAATGTATTATCTTGTCGACTCGGTAATATAACCTCCGGTCTTTATTTCGTGAGATTGATATCATGTAGATAATAGTATCATAATAGGAAATATAATATTAATTTAGGAGGCGGTATGGATTTGGACAATATTACAGAATGGTTTGAGGAAAGCTCGAAATTGAGGCCTAAGATGGAGGCAGCGATACCTGATTTATGGAAGGGGTATCTTGCCATGCATAAAGCGGCATATTCGGATGGTGCGTTGAGCGCGAAGGTAAAGCACCTAATGGGACTCGCCGTAGGTCTAAGAGCCGGGTGCGAAAGATGTATTCTGAATCATACAAAAGCAGCTATTCATGCCGGAGCTACGCGGGATGAAATCCTGGAAACCCTTAAAGTCGGTATTGCAATGGGTGGCAGTCCGGCTATTGGTTTTGCATGGTATTTAAATAAATATCTGGATGAACACGATATGCTATAAACTTTGAACTAGTAAGCAATTTCATTAAATGGGATATTCTAATACCCCTGAGTTCTAATGGTTTGATCTAATAAACACAAACAAAAATATTTGAATACGGATGATATTCACCCGTGACGTGAACCCCATTAAACTGGACCGAATCAGGCCACTAATAGTTTTCAGTGATGTGTTATCCTGGCATATTCTCGTGGGCTGCGGTACCTTAACCCCTGATGCAATCTGTAATTGTGGTACCAGACCCGATAGCTTTCCCACCCGGTTCTGGTCTCAGTCAGGCTATTGTATTCGTTACGGTACAGCTCTTCAGTTTTGTAGCTGCCGAAGAAGGACTCTATGTAAGGCTTATCTTCCGGGCATTGTATCCC
>DAOWJG010000150.1 GCA_030640485.1 Dehalococcoidales bacterium
CGATGCCGGCGTATTTCATAATTGCCTGGCGTAGTTCCAGGCGCGGCCATGGTGGCTCAAAGCTAATGGTGCTACTGGCGAATTCAACCTTATCCGTGCCCAAGGCCTGCCTGCTTACCTGATATATCATCTCCTCCAGCATGTTCATCACGTCATTATAGTCGGCATAGGCTTCATAACTTTCCAGCATGGTGAACTCAGGGTTGTGTTTAGTAGAGATACCTTCGTTACGAAAGGTGCGCCCCAGCTCATAGACCTTATCAAAACCACCGATAATTAATCTCTTGAGGTGTAGTTCAAGGGCAATACGCAGGTATAAATCGCGGTTAAGGGTATGGTGATGGGTGACGAAGGGTTGGGCTAAAGCCCCTCCGGCTGATGGCTGAAGTACCGGCGTTTCCACTTCCAGAAAGCCGCGCTGGTTTAAGAATTGTCGTATGGCGGAGATAACTTGACTGCGTATCTGGAAGGTGCTCTTCGCCTCGGGATTGGCGATGAGGTCCAGGTAGCGCTGCCGGTACCTGGTGTCGGTATCACTGAGCCCGTGCCATTTTTCCGGCAGGGGCTGGAGCGACTTAGCCAGCAGGGTGAGGCTTTTTACCTCGATAGTCGGTTCGCTGCTTTTGGTTCGGAACAGCTTGCCACTGGCACCGATAATATCACCGATGTCTATCTCCTTAAGTAGCTTGCGGTCGTCTTCAGCAAGAAGGTCTTTGTGAGAATAAAGCTGAATCTTCCCCGAGCCGTCGCGTAAATCAAGGAAGGAAATCTTGCCCATGCGTCGGTGGGCCATAATCCGCCCGGCAACACCAACTTCCTTTGCCTGGGTTAAGCCCTGTTCTTCCTGTTGTTTCAGTTGCTCTATGGCTTGCTCCGTAGTGTGGCTGCGGTGATAGCGGTGGGGGTAAGGGTTAATGCCTTGAGCACGGAGCCTCTCCAGCTTTTCCAATCTTTGTTGAGTGATACGGTCTAGTCTGGAAGTCATTATATACCCCGCGTACTTGTTATCATAGAAGACTGAGAGCTAAAGGGTTACATAAAGAAAGCCCTTGGGTGTAGTTATTAAAAGACTCCCAGCCATATTATCTTTTACTGGGTATTATATGGGTTCTGGGGGCTATAGTAAAGCCGTTGGTTTGGTTGGCTCCCGCAGGCTGTCCAGCCAGGCGGTTGATTTTACCTCTCGTTCCAGGAGGTATTTAAGGTAGCCTCTCATTACCGTCTCTAGCTTACGGGACAGCGGGGGGTTAACCTTTAGCTTGCTGACGGCGTTAAAGTCACTACCTTGTAGCCATCTTAGCACTTTCAGGGCATCAACTGAGAGGGGGTAGGTTAGAGGTTGAGTCCGCTGGCAGTTGGGACACAGCACACCACCGGCACGGGGAGAGAATGAGTTAGTGATAGGCTGTAAGGGTGAGCGACAGGTGACACACTGCCCGAGCTGTGGTCGGTAGCCAACTAGGGTAAGGAGGTGTAGTTCAAAGTAGCGTAGAGTTAGCTCGTGGTTACCCTCCTGACACAGGCAGTGCATGGTCTTAAGCAGCAGCTCAAACAGGGGGTGGTTTTCAACGTGGTCGGCGGTGAACTGCTCAATTAACTCAATGGTATAGAGGGCATAGGAAGTAAGCTCCAGGTTGCTTTTAAGGGGGAGGAAGCCAGCTATGGTCTGGCTGCCGGTTACCGTATCCAGGTTTCGCCCCCGGGCTAGTGACAGGAGGCTGTGGGTTAAAAGCTCAAGGTGCCCCGCCATTTTGCTCTTGGGACGCCTCACTCCCTTGGCTACCGCCTGAATCTTTCCCAGATGGGGGGTATAGAGGGTCAAGATTCTATCCGCCTCCCCTAGTTTAATCTTCTTGATAATGATGGCTTCCGTCTGATAATTCCGTGGCTTAGACATTTCAACAATACTTATCTAACAAACTCTAATTCGCCCGGCTCTCTAAATCCTCTTTTTATTAAAATATCCCTTTCCTTTAAAAGGCATGCTCTATTGTGGGCTATCGCTTTATCAAATTCTCCTTCTTTCCATGCTTTAATACATGGAAAGCCTCTACTATGAAATGGGTCATCATAGTTAGAAATATCTAAATCTCTAACGGCATCAACTTTAGATTCAAATTTTTCCTTTTGTAGTTCTCCATCAAAGTCAATCTCCTTGCCAAGCTCATAAAAGAAAACGCCTTTCTCAAACTCGCTATTGAATGCGTAAAAAGGTCTTTCTAAGCTATCTATAATTCTCTTTGTTCCTTCTCTTAGCTCATTGATTGCCTCTATCCCCTTGGCACAGAATATGTGGAGACCGTGTCTATTGATAAATCCGAAAATGACTAGCTGGATATCCTTATATCGCCTTGAATCAGGGTATTGATTGAGAAATACTCCAATAGTCTCGATATCAATAATTGCTCCCCTAAAATCTGAGTTTATATTTTCTTGATGCTCTACTATCAATACCACATTCTTCATTATTTAGGTTAAACCTCTCCCCCTGTTTCCCCCTCCCCTTGAAAGGAGAGGGGGAAGTATAGCTAGTGAAGGGGCTACCGCCCCTTC
>DAOWJG010000090.1 GCA_030640485.1 Dehalococcoidales bacterium
TAGGAAGGATTGAGGTGGATGAATCAGAAGCAAAAGTGTATTACACTATTCCTATGCCCCCACATAGCGTCTCCGAGGAAACCGTGGGAGTTTTATCTTTCGTACACCACGGTTGAAGGAGAGGGGGATAAAGGGGGTGAGGTAGATAAAGAACCCCTTTCTTTTTCTTCATAAATTCTAGTAGAATAACCCTGAGATGAAAGAGCGTTTGACACCTGTCCGGCAGCAGTACCTCAGGATAAAGCGCAGGTATCCCCAGGCAATTGTCTTCTTTCGTCTGGGAGATTTCTATGAGACCTTTGATAAGGATGCCGAGCTTGCCTCTCGGGAGCTGGATATCGTCCTTACCTCCCGGGAGATGGGCAAGGGGCATCGGGTGCCCATGGCGGGCATTCCCTACCATGCCCTGGATAACTACCTGGCAAGGCTTATCAGTAAAGGCTATAAGGTCGCTATCTGCGAGCAGGTAACCAAGCCCGGCGAGACTAAGGGCCTGGTTGAACGTGACGTGGTGCGGGTAGTAACCCCGGGTACAGTAATTGAGCCCGGTCTTCTTGATAGCAAGGCCAATAATTATCTCGTCAGCCTGGTTTTGGGTGACGAAGCAGCGGGCATCGCCTATGTTGACATCACCACCAGCGAATTTGCCGTTACTCAAGTAGCCATGGAGCGGGCCAGTGCCGAACTGGAGCGTCTCAAGCCCTCAGAGATTATTACCGCGGAGAGTTGTGAATTACCAGAATTAGGGGCGCCGGTGACCCGTCTTGAGGATTACTGGTTTGAGCAGGAGACAGCCCAAGAGGAACTCCTTGAGCATTTTAGCGTGGCTACCCTTGATGGCTACGGCTGCGCTCACCTGCCCCTGGCGATAAGGGCTGCCGGGGCTATCATTCACTACCTAAAGGAGACCCAGAAGGGGGGCCTGGGGCAGCTAACCCGGCTTTCTACCTACTCCACTGAGTCATTTATGGCGCTGGACACGCAGACCCAGAAGAACCTGGAGCTATTTCACTCAAGTCGCCTGGGAACCACTGAGGGCTCACTGCTGTCGGTTATTGACCTGACGAAGACACCGATGGGCAGTCGGCGGCTAAAACGGTGGTTAGGGCAGCCTTTACTTGACATAATGGAACTATCCAGGAGACAGGATGCTATTGGCTGGCTCTCTGATAATACGTTGGCGCGTAATCAGGTAATTACTTTGCTTGATGCGGTAGCTGACCTGGAACGACTGATAAACCGGGTAAGGGGTGATGTGGCTACCCCTCGTGAGCTAGTAAGCCTGAAGCATGGCCTTGAGGTTATCCCTAAGCTCTTAGAGGTAATTGAGACCGGCAAAGGAAGCAGCGTCATTAGTTGGCTCAAGGATGAACTCAAACCCCGCCAGGATGTTATTGAGCTGATTTCGGAGGCGATAGAGGAATCGCCGTCGTCAGTTTTGGGTGAGGGTGGTGTAATCAGGCGGGAGTTTTCTGAAGAACTGGATAGCCTGCGTCTGGCGTCTAAGAATGCCAAGCAATACCTGGCTAATCTAGAGCGCCGGGAGCGAGAAAAGACCGGGATTAAATCGCTCAAGATAGGCTTTAACAATGTTTTTGGCTACTATATTGAGGTATCTAAATCTAATCTCGGGCAGGTGCCCGAACACTATATCAGAAAGCAGACACTGGTGGGTGGCGAGCGCTTCTTCACTCCGGAGCTAAAAGAGTATGAGTCTCTGATTTTGAATGCCCGGGACAGGATTAGCGAGCTTGAGGCAGATATCTTTCGCCGGGTTTGCCGTCAGGTAGCTACTGCCAGCGAGCGTATCTTAGCCGTTGCCAGTGCTCTAGCTAATCTAGACGTTTTCTCCAGCCTGGCTGAGGTAGCCATGCGTTGCGGCTACGTTCGGCCCAAGCTGACCACTGATAGTGAAATCGTTATCACTCAGGGACGCCACCCGGTAGTAGAGCGGAGTTTGCTTGACACGAGCTTTGTGCCTAACGATACCTATCTCGCCAACGATGATGCCCAGCTTATTATCCTCACCGGGCCTAATATGTCGGGTAAGTCAACCTACTTAAGGCAGGTAGCCTTAATCGTCCTGCTGGCGCAGGTAGGTAGCTTTGTTCCCGCCAATGCTGCCACTATTGGTCTGGTGGACCGTATATTTACCCGAATTGGCGCCGGAGAAGATATCGCCGCCGGTCAATCTACCTTCATGGTGGAGATGGTGGAGACGACCAATATCCTGAATAATGCCACCCCGCACTCCCTGATTATCCTTGATGAGATTGGGCGGGGCACCAGCACCTATGACGGATTGTCAATTGCTCGGGCGGTGGCTGAGTATATCCACAATGCTTCCAGACTGGGGTCAAAGACCCTCTTTGCCACTCACTATCACGAGCTGATAGAGCTAGCCAGTGTTCTACCGCGGGTGAAGAACTTTAACGTCGCCGTAACCGAGGAAGGGGGCAGGGTGGTCTTCCTGTACAAGATTATGCCGGGTGGGGTTGATA
>DAOWJG010000001.1 GCA_030640485.1 Dehalococcoidales bacterium
ATGTGAGGATACCCTTCGCCTGCGTGGCTCCTGATATAAAGACCCGTGAGCAGGTGGTAATTAAACAGGGCTCGGTGGTCAAAGCGGCAATGGCCAGTTCTTCCATACCGGTAATACTTACCCCGGCCAAATGGCAAGGCAGGTACCTGGTTGACGGCGGCCTAGTGAACCCGGTGCCAGTGAGCGTCCTTAAAGAAATGGGCGCCGATTTTGTTATGGCGTCGAATGTAATCCCCCACAGGAGTCGCAAAATTCAAAAGGCAAACACCGGGGATTCAGACAATAGAGATGAACCTAATATTTTAAGTGTATTGATGCAGGTAATACATATCACGGGCTATCAGTCAGCGCTATCTGGGCTCAGGGAGGCTGACTTAGTCATTACCCCCAACGTGGCACACATCCGCCCCAGCGATGTTAACCGCGCCCGGGAGCTAATTCTCCGGGGCGAACGAGCCGCCCAACGGGCTATCCCCGAAATAAAAAGACAGCTGGAAGCCTAAAATTTCTAACCCCTCCATTATAAATACCTTTTTTCTTAAAAACCTTATACCAGGGCTTGACAGTGAAATACTCGTGTGTCATAATACTTGCAAATCATAAGCATTAGCAATAACACAATGGCTACGAAGAAGCAAACATTACAGACTAAACGCAGGGCATTAAGCTCCGCCGGGCTGAGGATGACACGTCAACGGGCCTTAATCCTGGATATTATTAGCCAGGGTCATGAGCACCTGGATGCCGATGAGGTCTACCGCCTCGCCCGAGAGAGGAAACCTAGCCTCAGTTTATCCACGGTCTACCGAAACCTGCAGACGCTCAAAAAACTGGGTTTAGTAAAGGAGCTTCATTTTGATGAGTCCCACCACCACTATGAGGCCAAGCCGTCCGCTGAGCATCACCACCTGATATGTCTGGGCTGCGGTAAGATTGTGGAGGTTGAGTGCGGGTTAAGTCACAAGATGAGACAGGAAATAGCCCGCGAGAAGGGCTTTGAGGTCACCGGGGTAGAGGTTCATATGACCGGTTATTGCGCTAAGTGTCGCCAAAAGGGGAAATAAATTTTTTGGTGGATTTACGGCAAATAAGTAGTATTGGTGTTTAATATGGATTCGGTGAGTTTATAGAGCTCGGGAAGGAAAGGAGAGGGAGTGTATGGCGGTTAAACCGTTAAGCGAGATGAAACCGGGGGAGAAGGGCAGGATAGGTCAGGTGAGCGGTAGCGGGCAAGTCCACCGGCGCCTCCTGGACATGGGAATAATCCCCCAGACAATGGTGGAGGTAGAGCGGATAGCACCTATGGGAGACCCCATTTGGATTAGGCTCAAGGGCTATCAGCTATCGCTGCGTAAGAATGAAGCGGCTAATATATTTGTGGAGGTGGCATAGATAGATGGTAGGTCAATACATGCCATTAGCTATGGTCTGCCCGGGTGAAAAGGCTACCATAGTTGATATTAGAGCCGGTCGGGGACTGACCCGGCGACTGGCTGATATGGGTTTAACCTTGGGAACAACGGTGAGGGTCATCAGTAACCACATGCCAGGACCAGTTCTTATTGATGCTAAGGGTTCGAGGCTAGCTCTAGGTTGTGGTATAGCACAGAAGATTATGGTAGAAAGGACACAAAATGGCTAAGGAGATAACAATTGCTCTAGCCGGGAATCCCAATTCGGGAAAGACCACGGTGTTTAATAACCTAACCGGTGCTCATCAGCACGTAGGGAATTGGCCCGGAGTAACCGTGGAGAAGAAGGAGGGGAGCTACCAGTATCAGGGCTATAAGGTCAGGGTAGTGGACCTGCCCGGGGTTTACAGTCTGACGGCCTATTCTCCGGATGAGGTGGTGGCACGCAACTTTATCCTGGAAGGCAAGCCAGATGTGGTGGTGGATATCGTCGATGCCTCAAATCTAGAGCGAAACCTCTATCTCACTGTCCAGTTACTCGAGCTGGAAGCCAGCTTAGTGGTGGCCCTCAACATGATTGACGTGGCTAAATCCCGTGACTATCAGATTGATACTGATAGCCTCGCCCAGGAGCTGGGGGTGCCGGTAGTTCCTATGGTAGCCACCCGTAAGGAGGGTCACGACAGGTTACGCCAAGAAATAGTAGACCTTTTTGAGGGTAAGACTGCCCGGAAAAGGATTAAGCTCTACTACGGTAGTGAGCTGGAGCAACACATAGTAGAGCTGGAGAAGGTTATTGCTCAAGACGAGGAGCTCTGGCGCCAGTTTCCACCCCGGTGGCTGGCGATAAAGCTGCTGGAAGAGGATGAGGAAGTGCTGGAAAAGATAGGAATTACGGGATGAGTCGTGAGGATATAATACAAGCTAAGAATAAGAGTATTAACCACCTCAGAGGGATTTTTGGTGATGGGGCTGAAGCTGTAATTGCCGGGGAAAGATATGGATTCATCAGTGGCTTGCTGAAGGATATCCTGAAAAAGCCGTCGACGGAGAAGCTTACCACCTCAGATAAGATTGACAGGGTGCTGGTCCATCGCGTCTGGGGCATTCCGATATTCCTGGGAATAATGTATGGCGTGTTTCAATTCGTCTTTACGGCATCGGTACCGCTCATGGACTTGATTGATGCTGGTTTTGGCAGTCTAGCTGAGATGGTGGCTGGTGTTTCCCCGGCTTGGTGGGGCTCACTGCTCAGCAATGGTATTATTGGTGGTGTCGGCTCGGTGCTCATCTTTGCGCCGCCCATATTTCTTCTTTTTGTCGCCATATCAATCTTAGAAGACTGCGGCTACCTAGCCCGAGCCGCCTTCGTTATGGACCGGGCGATGCATAAAATAGGGCTGCATGGCCGCTCATTTATTCCCATGATATTGGGCTTCGGCTGCACTATTCCAGCCATAATGGCCTGCCGCACCATAGAAAACCCTAAGGACAGGATGACGACCATGCTGGTCACTCCTTTTATGTCCTGTGGCGCTCGCCTGCCCATTTTTGTACTCCTGGCTGGCTTTTTCTTCCCCACTGATGCGGGGCTAGTAGTCTTTGCCATGTATATGATTGGTATCGGCGTCGCCATCCTCAGCGCGTTGCTATTCCGCAAGCGACTGTTTCGTGGCGAATCAGGCCATTTTGTTATGGAGTTACCCCCCTACCGGCTACCTACGTTTATCAGTGTGGTGACGCACATGTGGGAGCGGGGTAGGCTCTTTTTGAAACGGGCCGGAACTATCATCTTCGCCGTGGTGATAGTAGTTTGGGTTCTGGCTAGCCTGCCGTGGGGTGTCGAGTATGCCAGTGCCGGGAGCGCCCTGGGGCAGATGGGCAGTGCCATTGCCCCGGTATTTATCCCCTGTGGTTTTGGCCAGTGGCCGGCGGCAGCCAGTCTTGTCTTCGGGTTCCTGGCCAAGGAAGTAGTGATCGGCAGTATGGGAGCTATCTTTGCCGTTAGAGAAGGGGGCTTGGGAGGCGCTTTAGTGACTCAGCTGGGCTGGACACCACTCATTGCCTTTGCCTTTATGGTCTTCAGCCTTCTCTATGTCCCCTGTGTGGCTGCTATGGGCACCATTAGAAGTGAGACCAATTCCTGGAAGTGGTTCTGGTTTTCCATAATCTATACTACCGGGGTCGCCTGGATTGCTGCTACCCTCATCTATCAGATTGGTCGGGTTGTTATCGGTGGTTAGAGGGTGATTGACGGCAGTTCTTAAGACTAGCCAGAGACGCCGAGCATCTTGAGCCCTATGTAAAACAGCACCACGACAAAGGCGTATCTCAGCTTCTGGGCGGGAAGCCGATGGGCAGTTCGTGCCCCCACCTGTGCCATACCGATACTGGTAGCTGTCAGTAGTGCCCATGACTCCAAGTGAACGTAGCCTAGGGAATGGGCGGGCAGTCCCGGGACACCGAAGCCGTTGATAATATAGCCTATTATCCCGCCAATGCTGGTGATCATAACCACGGCCAAGGATGTAGCTATTGCATCGTGCATTTTGAACTTGAGTGCCATTACCATTATGGGAACAGCTAACATACCCCCACCAATGCCGATGAGGCCGCTGACCAGGCCTATAGGGACTGCCCAGGCTACCCATAGCCAGGGGTTGTTTCTTGGCTCAACGTTAGCCTCTACTGGTTTAAAGACGAGCATATTGATACCAGCCCCCAGGACTACCGCTCCAAAAACTATCTTAAGTGTTGCCCCGGGGAGATAACTAGCCAGCGTCGCCCCGCCGAAGGCGCAGGCTGTGCTGCAGCTACCCATAATAAGGGCGGCTCGCCACCATACTGCCCCCTCTTTGTGGTGTCTCCAGGTACCGCTGGCAGCAGTTGGTAGAATCACCATAAGACTGGTGCCGAAAGCCAGCTTTATGGCAATATCTACCGGCAGGCCCATATTGGTGAATACCATATACTGGACTGGTGTCATGATGAAGCTGCCACCGACACCCAGGAGACCGCCGGTAAAGCCAACGCCGATACCGGCTCCCAGCAAAGTAATGATATTGACTGTTGTCATTTGACCCCAATCTATATTAGGATGTTGGTGGACTGCGTGAGATATTGAGGCAGGTTGAGAACATGATGTTATATTATAACATCATTACCAATTGCAAATAAGTCCCCTCGGTTGTTATAATATATTGAGTTGGAATGGGGGGCTGTAGCTCAGCTGGGAGAGCGCCTCCTTTGCACGGAGGAGGTCAGGGGTTCGAGTCCCCTCAGCTCCACCAAAAATCAGGCACAAAAACACTCCCTCCCACCTGATTCTACATATATCGAAAGTTCATAAAGGAACTCCTTGAGAAATTCGTAACCTTACGTGCAAACGGATGTAGTAAGAGAACTATTGAATCCTATCATTACACTCTTACCAATTTCAGTGGGTACCATTTAAGTGTGGAAGGGGTAAGCTCCTATCTAAAGTCACTCACCTGTGGCAATGGTAAACTAAAATTCTATCAGACTCTCAAGGCTCTCCTTCTGTGGTTATACCGTAACGGTTATACCCAGGATAAGATTATTGATAAAGTCCCAGCACCAAAGATTCAGCGAAAGCTATTACCTGCCGTATCAAGAGAGTAACTAGAAGTCCTAGTGAAGCATTGCCATTGTGAACGAGATAAAGCCCTGACCAGCTTCCTATGGCACTCAGGCACTAGGTTAAGTGAGGCTCCAAGAAGCTAATCCTTGAACGCATGGAGCAACTGGGCTGCGTGGGCAAGGCATGGTGAGCAGGTAGGGATGACACAAAGACGTTATCTGCTAGGTGTTGACATAAGCACGAGTGTGGTGAAGGCTGCCATCTTTAATGAGGACGGCAATCTGGTTAGCCTGAGCCAGCAGGAGTATCGTTTTCAGCACCCCAAAACGGGCTATCCTGGGGTTAACCCTTAGCCATACCAAGGCGGACTTGAGCCGGGCTCTATTTGAGGGTATCATTTATGAGGCGCGGTTCATCATTGAGTCTCTGGAGAGTTGTGGCATCCGAATTGACGAATTGGTGGTGACCGGCGGGGGCGCCAAGTCCCGTTTCTGGTTGCAACTGAAAGCCGACATTACGGGTAAGCGGGTTGTGGTGCCCCGAGTGACCGAGGCTTCACTGTTGGGGGATGCTCTCCTGGCCGGGGTGGGTGCCGGTATCTATTGTGAATTGGAGGATGCGGTAGACTGCGCCTGTGCTGTAAAGGACGTTTTCGAACCCGATCCGTCTGTTAAGACTACTTATGACCAGAGATTTGCGCTTTATGGCGACCTCTACGATGCCTTAATTGGTCTCTCCGGCCGGTTGGCACAATTGCCCTCATATTCATAGCTGGCACCGCCTCAAAATCTTAGACGAGTCTGTGGTAACCTAGCCTGAGTCAGTTTAGAGGCTTCAGATGTGGCTCTACACTATTTAGTGTGAAAACAAGCCATTGACAAATAGCGGATATTATGTTAGCGTATTCTCTAATAGAATATTGTAAAGGCTATGAACAAGACTAGTAGCCTTTCAGCGAGGCACAGAGAGTCGGGTAAGGTGTGAGCCGATGCTGGCGTAGAAGGTGAATGGGCTTGGGAGCCGCAGGCCGAAAGCCGGTTAGTTAGCTGGTGAGTAGGTTTTGTCGCCGGGGAAGCGGTATCAGATCCCAGGGTATCAAGAAAATTATATTTCTTCTGTACCTGAAGAGAGATAGCTGGTC
>DAOWJG010000195.1 GCA_030640485.1 Dehalococcoidales bacterium
ATCGAGGAGGACAGCGAAGATACTAGATCACCTAATCCTTAATCTATGTAAATAAGAAACATTGGTAGACCTAGCCTGACGACATGTGCCCTCAACATAGTTCACTTTAACATAACATTAAGCCAAAATGTTATATCACCTCCTATTGGCCTAATACCAATTCATGTTTGGCGTGTCCAGTTTTAAAATCATGGCATCATCAACCACCGGTTGCAAGGCTTACTGTTGAAGCCAGGCTGCCGGTTTTTTTGAACCTGGAAAAGCAAGACACCCTTGACGATTTAGCCAAGATACTGCCCGGCAGATTGATACCAGAGTTACCATATATTGCCCGGGATGGCGCTGTCTTGGCGATAGCTTGAGTATAATACTAGGGTGATAAGCCTCAATACCATTATAGAGGGCGGAGACGGCAACACTACCGAGCTAATAGACACTATAGCTGATAATAAGGCGATTGACCTATCTGTTTAGCTAGACGCCAGAACCTTTTTACTGGGTTGCCGGATTCTGGCTAGTAGCCAAGTTGGTTTCTGGCTGATTTTACCGTGAATCGTATGGGATAGGCCATCTAAACAAGACTCGTTACGTTTGAAAGCTCCCCGATTTCCGGAATTCTGATGGACACAATGTCGCCTGGCATTAGAGCTGTCTCCTCGGTGATGATGATCCCGGTTCCGGTCAGGAGCACGGAACCGGCGGGCACCGGATTAGAGCGCAGGAGGAAATTAACCATCTCATCAATTCTTCGGGCGAGCCGGGAGGTGGAAGTTGTGCCCGAGAAGATAGTTTTGTCACCACGGGTGACGGTGCAGGATATCTCGAGACTGTATGGGTCAGGCAGTTGGTCTGTGGTAACGATCATGGGGCCAAGTGAGCAACATCCAGTATAGATCTTGGACTGTGGCAGGTATAATGGGTTCTCTCGCTCGATGTCCCAGGCTGATACGTCGTTTGCCAGTGTATAGCCAATAATCCTGCCTTCGTTGCCCAGAATAACCGCTAATTCTGGCTCAGGTGCGGTAAAGTGGGAATCGGAGCGGATGCCGATGACTTCGCCGGGGCCGACGCAGACTCGTGCGGTACCCTTGAAGAAAATCTCAGGACGTGGTTCCTTATAAACGTAGGCGTAGAAACTCTCCCGGGTGCCGACATCGGCGTCTCGGAAGGCGGCACTTTTCTCATATGTGCAACCGCACGCCCAGACTTCACTCGGCTGGAGAGGAATTACGGGGTCGGCAGGTTCTTTAGAGGATTTTGCCAGTTGAATCGCTAGGTCGGTCAGCGGAACCGACTTGGCCTCGGATTGCCGAATCAAATCGACCATAGTGTAGTTGGGAATCGGCTGTGCCCACTCTCCCTCAAATATGGCAGCTACAACTTGATTATTAACTCTAATCTGACCCAATCGCATGCGTTTTATACTCCAGAAATTCCTTGTTTGTGATTGTAATCACGAGTAGCGAGCACTCTGCCCTCTAGTCTAAATTGCAGCTCGAGTTTATTACTTGTCAGGCGCTTTGTCAATAGTCTCTATGGCAGTTTATATATAATGCTGACATTGCCAGGCTGATTGAATTGGCCTGTTTCCTCATCTCTATACCATAGCCACACGATGACGCTAACAATTGGTTAACTGCCTTATTAACGCTGCCGGGAAAACTGGTAGCGGTGGCGCCGTGAAGGCACAAACGGTAATCAAATTATACCTTGAGCACCGGGCTCCTTGGATACCACGGGATTGCCAACCCTGGGATAAGTGTCTCAGCTTTATCGTTTAGGATAAATGGGTATATAATATTCCATTAGTGAGTAATTAAATGTAAGCCGGCGGCAGTTGGCTTTTCGTCTTGACCTGGAAGATGACATACAGCTGGCAATTATTAATATAGGCAGAGACTCGTTTGATGGGCATATATATGGAAAGGATGAGGAGGATAGCATCATAGACAATAAAACTAGCTTACGCCTAATACAAACCTGCCCTAATAGTAACGCTCGTGCTGGCGAGCTAGTTACACCTCACGGGATAGTAGCGACGCCGGTATTCTTGCCGGTGGGTAGCCAGGCTACAGTTAAAGCGGTGACCCCTGATGACCTGAAGGAGCTAGGAATAACGATGGTAATGGCTAATACCTACCATCTCTATCTGAGGCCGGGAATAGCTGTGATTGAAAAGATGGGCGGGCTTCATCAATTTATGGCCTGGGACCGAGCTATAATTACTGACAGCGGGGGCTACCAGATATTTAGCCTGGCCCGGTTGCGGAAACTCAGCGACGAAGGGGTTACGTTTCGCTCCCACATTGATGGGAGCCAGCATCTCATTACTCCTGAGTTAGCAATTCAGTTTCAGGAATCGCTAGGAGCCGACATCATCATGGTTCTGGATGAGTGCCCATCCCATACGGATACCTTGGAGAGGGTTGAGAAGGCGATGGACAGGACACACCAGTGGGCAGAGAGATGTCGGGGGGTTCAAACGCACGGTGACCAGGCTCTATTTGCCATTGTCCAGGGGGGTCTCTTCCCGGAACTACGCCGTAAGTCAGCCAGCTTTCTGGTATCACTGGGGTTTTCGGGTTATGCTATCGGTGGTTTGAGCTTAGGGGAATCAAAGGCACTGACTCAAGCTATAGTTGAGGAAACAGTGGCCCTGCTTCCGGAGAACAGGCCGCGGCACCTGATGGGGGTGGGTTCCCCAGAGGACATAGTGGAAAGTGTCGCTAGAGGAATTGATATGTTTGATAGTGCTCTTCCTACTCAGATAGCCCGAAAGGGGGCTCTCTTTACTCGGCAGGGCCGGCATAATATTCTAAGGTCGGCTTATAGTCAAAGGGAAGACCCCTTTGACCCTGACTGTGCTTGCTACACCTGTCGTAATTTCTCAGCCGCCTACCTGCATCACTTATTCAAATGCAAGGAGCTACTGGCCTATAGACTGGCTACTATTCATAACCTGCACTTCATGAACAGTCTAATGAAGGCAATAAGAGATGCTATTACTGGCGGCACCTTCAGTTCTTTTAGGGATAGCTTCCTGGCCAGTTACCAGCCTACCAATGACGAGGTGCGGCTTGTCCAGAAGAAAAAATGGCTAGACGCCCAGAATCGCAGCGATACTATCCAAGATTGAGGAAATTTGGAAATGGAGTCTGAGCTACTGTCCAATAATCTATTGTGGGTTGGTTTTATTCTGCTTAACCTGGGCCTGGTTACCCTTGTCTACCGTTTCTTCGGGAAGACCGGGCTCTATATCATCATCGTTGCCTCAATCATTGCGGCTAATATCATGGTAGTGAAGACGGTCGAAATATTTGGGCTGGTAGCTACCTTGGGTAATATACTCTATGGCAGCATCTTCTTCGCTACCGATATACTAAGCGAGGTGTACGGTAAGAAAGCCGCCCGGCGTGGCGTATGGCTTGGCTTCATCGGCATGGTACTGATGACGCTATGGATGCAGGTCGGGCTGAAGTTCATCCCCCACGCCTCGGATTTTGCTCAGGATCCTCTACTGACCATCTTTGGATTGATGCCCAGGATTGCTGCCGGCAGCATAGTTGCCTATCTTGCATCTCAGCACCATGATATCTGGGCATTCTACTTCTGGAAAAACAAGACGAAGGGGAAGTTTCTCTGGCTGAGGAATAATGCCTCAACCATGGTCTCTCAGGCGATTGACAGTGGCATCTTCTGCAGTATCGCCCTCTGGGGTCTATTCGATACTAATACCTGGGTTGAGATATTGCTTTCAACCTACCTTCTCAAACTGCTGGTGGCGGCTATTGACACCCCGTTTATCTATCTGGCGAAAAGACTGAGCCAGAGCGTAGTCACCAAAGAGCCAGATATCACGCAGGCGTAATTAGGTTGTGGATTATTGGTATAACCCCCAGTGGTGCCAAGTTACAATCGGTCCCATCCTCACCTCATACTATAAATACAACCACAGTAATCCTGCCGATAAAGAGTCCATTTTTTGGCTAGCTCCATAGCTAGCTCAAAACCTCCCTTCTTTTTAAAATCTTTCACCAAAAACCTGTCCCCACCCATCTCCCGACCCACCCGATTAATCACCTCGGCTGATTTATGAGGGCTTACGGTTAGAGTGGTAGCGAAAGC
>DAOWJG010000182.1 GCA_030640485.1 Dehalococcoidales bacterium
CTCCCCGATGACATTATTGATAGCAGGGTGCCTGCCTTAAAGCAGATGTTAAAGGTTTATGAGCAGTGTAAAACTAATATCGTAGCTGTAGAGCAGGTCAGCTATCAGGACACGATAAAGTATGGCATCATTGAGCCCAAGGAGATTTCAGCCCGTTTATACCAGGTCTTGAGCCTGGTGGAAAAGCCAGAGCCGCAGAAAGCCCTCTCTAACTTGGGTATAGTGGGGAGATACATCCTTACGCCTCAAATATTTGATGCTCTAAAGGCTACTCCGCCGGGTAGGAAAGGGGAGATTCAGCTCACTGATGCTTTGCAGTTACTGCTTAAACAACAGGAAATAGATGCCTATGAATTTGAGGGAGTGCGGTATGATACCGGAGATCCTTTAGGGTGGCTCAAGGCAACCGTTGCTTTTGCCCTAAACCATCCAGAAATCGGACCGCAGTTAAAGGCATACTTGCGCCAGCTCCTCTAGGTACTGAGATTATTTAATTAACCTCCGTTATCTCTGTCTTCTTCACCGATAAACCGCTGGTTCATTGACAGCCAGTATGACTTACACTAAAATCGTATAGTAATCTTTCTTAACCGATGGGGAATGAATACGTGACTGGTGATGAAATTCGGGCGGCTTTCTTAAGCTTCTTTGAGGAAAAAGGGCATAAAGTTATGCCCAGCTCCTCTCTAATACCGCATGGTGACCCCACCTTACTGCTTACCAGCGCCGGTATGGTGCCGTTTAAGCCCTACTTTTTAGGCGAAAAGTTACCACCCAGTCGCCGTCTAGCCTCATGCCAGAAGTGCTTTCGGACTACCGATATTGAATCGGTGGGTGACCCGCACCACCTCACCTTCTTTGAGATGCTGGGTAATTTCAGCATTGGCGACTATTTTAAAAAGGAGGCTATTAACTGGGCGTGGGAGTTTGTTACCCGGCGCCTGAAGCTTCATCCCTCACGGCTATGGATAACCATCTTCCTTGATGATGAAGAGTCATTTGGCTACTGGCGGGAGCTAGATATTCCCGAGGATAGAATATTAAGGTTTGGTGAAAAGGATAATTTCTGGGGCCCAGCCGGTAATTCCGGACCCTGCGGGCCGTGCAGTGAGATTCACTATGACCTCGGGGAGGAGGCCGGTTGCCGGCGGGCTTCTTGTGCCCCCGGCTGTGATTGCGGGCGTTTTTCTGAAATCTGGAACCTGGTGTTTACCCAGTATAATCAGGACGAAAACGGACACCGCACCTTGCTACCAAAACCTAATATTGATACCGGTATGGGTTTAGAGAGAACTGCCGCTGCCATGCAGGATAAGACCTCGGTCTATGAAACCGACCAGTTCGTGCCCCTAATAAATTGTATATCCCGGCTAGCCAAAGAGGAATACGGTGCTGATGACGAAACTGTTAATGCCATGCGAATAGTCGCCGAGCATGGGCGGGGAATTGCTTTTCTTATCGCTGATGGCATAATGCCCAGTAATGAAGGACGTGGCTATGTGCTGCGCCGCCTGTTACGGCGCGCCACGCTGTTTAGCCGACGAATAGGCGAGGGGAAACCATTCTTGACTGAGATAGCCAGGACCACTATTCAACAGATGGGGCGTATTTATCCGGAGATAGTACAGAGAGAGGATTTTATCCTCAAAGTAATCAAGACTGAGGAGACGAGATTTAGTGAGACGCTCAGTACCGGGCTAGCACTTATTGAAGGCATCATGGATGAGCGTGAGACTGACCGAGTAGGAGAAATCTCAGGTGTGGATGCCTTCCGATTATATGATACCTACGGCTTTCCGGTAGAGCTAACCAAAGAGATTACCGCCAGACGTGGCTTCTCTGTAGATTTAAGTGGCTTTGAAAAAGAAATGGAGAAACAGCGGGAAAAAGCCCGGGCGGCTCACAAGTTCGAATTAGTTGAAAAAGTGGGCATATCTGAGGATGTGGTTGTTATTTTGGAGCGAAGTCAGCAACCTCTCTTTGTTGGCTATGATAACCTTGAATGTCAATCAACCATTATTAATATTCTAGTCAATAATAAGTCCACCAACACAACAAAGGAAGGGCAGGAAGCAGGCGTCATCTTAGAATCTACCCCCTTCTATGGAGAGATGGGAGGGCAGACAGGGGATACCGGTGAGATAGTGGGCTCAAAAGGTAAATTCTCTGTCGTTAATACTTTTTTAGTACCACAAAATATTATCGTCCACCAAGGGAAGGTTGCCGAGGGAAGCCTGACCGTAGGGGATGAGGTTGAGGCAGTCGTTGATAGAGAGCGGCGGCTTGATATTGCGCGCAATCATACCGCTACCCATTTACTTCAGTTGGCTCTGCGTCAGGTATTAGGTGAGCATGTCCAGCAGCGGGGTTCACTGGTAACTCCAGACCGGTTTAGATTTGATTTCTCCCATTTAGAGGCGCTGACGAAAGAAAAGATACAGAAGGTAAACCATATCGTCAACGATAAAATCCGCCAGAACTTGAAAGTATTTGACGAGACAATGCCGTATAAAAGGGC
>DAOWJG010000042.1 GCA_030640485.1 Dehalococcoidales bacterium
ATTTTAAGACTGTTGCCGGGGCTACTAGCCTGCCCTGTATTCTCTATAACGTGCCGTCGCGTACGGTGGTTAACCTATCCGCGGACACGGTTATCAGGCTGAGCCAGATTGATAACATCATCGGCATAAAGGAAGCCAGTGGTAACCTGGCTCAGATTTCTAAGATTATTAGTGGCGCTAGAGATGGTTTCCTGGTCTGGAGCGGTAACGACGGCGACATTTTGCCAATATTAGCCATCGGCGGCTATGGTGTTATCAGCGTTGCCTCGCACCTGGTTGGTAAGCAGATTAGGGAAATGATTGATAGCTATATCAGCGGTAAAATTGAGGTCGCCGCCAGGATACACCGCCACCTCATGCCCCTGATTAATGCCATATTTATTGTCTCCAACCCGATCCCCGTTAAGTATGCCCTCAACCATATTGGCTTTTCGGTAGGCAAACCACGCCTGCCGCTTACTGGGCCCGATGAAAAAACCGCTGCTGTTATCAGGGATGCCCTGAAAGACTACCAGATTGACCTACCGGTATAAAAGGGGATTCAGAGACTCTCTACTCTACTATGCTATGATATGGCTGAGCTATCTGTGACCAGAGCACAATCCTTAAAGATTCTTTTACCACTGTATCTACACACGAACACAAACTGTAACCTAAAAAGGTACGGCCAGCGCCATTAACTAGGCCATAGGAAGAATCCAAGGGGTCCAAGAATAGCCCAAAAGAAAGCCCAGGCAACAATTATAGATGTTATGAAAATTATAAATATGATTAGGCCCCACATTGCCCATCTTCTTTGCGAGGCCTTATATTGCTCAATGCTGTCCCATTTCTGATTCTGCCATGCCCATTTATTTCCCTTAGCTCCCAAGATGAATGCCCAAACAAGGCTAAAATAAGGGATGAATGCAAGAAAAGCAATCCAAGTTCTATTTCTTATTCCCCAAATCCAGCTTAGCCAAAATGCACCCCAGTTCCATCCCTTGAGTTCAGCAGGCAAGATTGCTAACCTGCCAGTTCCCGACGTATTCTGGCCTTCAGATTCCAAAACTACCCCTTCACTATGTTCTTGTGTTAGCCCACAATTGGGGCAATATTTGCTCCCCGCTGGTATTTCTACACCGCATCTCTTGCATTTCATTGTTCTGCCTCCTTTTCGTGTTAGTTCTACCAACGATAACCTAAAACAAAGGACATCAGCCACCACATTTACTTAGCGGTAACTAATGCCCTTCAATATCCCATCACCCCCTAGATAAGTCTTATTTCGGTCTCCTTTCTGTCGGGGCTTGAGTATAGTCATTTTTTTGTGGTTTGTCAATACCTTCAGTGGTGAGAGCAAGCGAGAAATTGTACGTGTGACTTTTGAGCTAGTCAACTAAGCTACAAGATAGGCGCTTTGTGAATGGTTTCCTCTCGTCGGGCGCCAACCGAGATGATACTTACCGGGCAGGAAGTGAGTTCTTCGAGTCGCGCGATATATTGCTTGGCTTGAGCCGGTAGCTTTTCATAGTCCCGGATGTCGCTGGTAGGAGACTGCCAGCCGGGTAATTCCTCATAGATTGGCTGACACCTATCAAGGCTAGTGATACTCCCCGGAAAGTAGTCAATGGTTTGTCCCTCCAGTTTATAGCCGACACATATCTTGAGCTGAGGCAGAGTATCGAGAACATCGAGACGGGTAATGGCGATGCTAGTCAAGCCGTTGACTTGAGTGCTAAAGCGAGCCGCCACCCCGTCAAACCAGCCACAACGGCGGGCTCGGCCGGTGGTAGTGCCGTACTCATGAGCCCGCTCTCGAATCAAACCACCGGTTGTATCCAGTAGTTCCGTCGGCATGGGGCCGCTACCCACCCGGGTACAGTAGGCCTTAAACACGCCTAAAACCCGGTCAATCCTGGTTGGTCCCAGTCCAGCACCCAAACAACCGCCACCAGCCAGTGGTGAGGAGGAAGTGGTATAAGGGTAGGTGCCAAAATCGGGGTCAAGTAGCGTCCCCTGGGCTCCCTCTAACATAACCAGCTCATTTCTATCCAAGGCCCTGGCTAGCATTACCGTTGTCTCCCGGATAAGGGGCGCCAGGTGTTCTCCATACTGGCAATACTGGCGATATATTTCGTCCAGTGACAGCGGGTCAGCCCCATAAATTTTGGTCAAGATGGTGTTTTTGTACTCAAGAATAGGGCGGAGTCGCTCTAGAAAGGCTTCCCTATCGAGAAGGTCGCCGACTCTGATACCTAACCTGGCGGTTTTGTCGGTAAAGGCGGGCCCGATACCCTTACGCGTGGTGCCGATTGCCTTCCCTCCCCGCGACTGCTCCTCGAGACCATCAAGTAGGATGTGGTAGGGCATAATTAGATGTGCCCGGTCACTAATAAACAGACTACTGGTATCCACCCCCTTTTGGTTAAGCTGGGCCGTCTCACCAATCAGTACTGCCGGGTTAATGGCTACCCCATTACCAATAATGCAGGTAACCCCGGGGTAGAAGATACCAGATGGGACGAGGTGCAGCCCGAACTCGCCATAGTGATTAATTACCGTATGCCCGGCGTTATCACCACCGGAAAAACGTACCACAACCCTGGCTTTTTCCGCGAGGAGGTCAACTATCTTACCCTTCCCTTCGTCTCCCCATTGAGCTCCAATAATAGCAATAACTGGCATTATCTCTCCTTTAAGCTTCTTAGTAATTTATAGCATAAGTAACGTTACCGATAAAGGCGGCTGGGATATGATACTTATAGTGACCTCCCCAAGGCTACTTTTTGGCTTGCTTTAGCACATGAGATAACCGCTGTCCCGCGGTAATAAAGCTGAATACTGCTATAATAGCTAGGGCGATGATTAGGGCATTGCCAAGGTGGCTCAGCAGAAGACCTGCTGCCAGCACAATCACCCGCTCAGCCCGCGTAAATAGACCTACTTTACACTCCAGTCCAATTGCCTCAGCTCTCGCCCTGATATAGCTCACTAGTGGCGACCCGACTAGAGCCAGACCAACAAGCAGTATGCCAATAACAGACTGATTACCCAAGAATAAGTAGAATACCAAGATGCCCAGCAGCAGCACTGCCTCAGATATGCGGTCAAGGGTAGAATCGAAGATAGCGCCAAAACGGCTAACTTGGTTAGTGTGGCGAGCCAGGGCTCCATCCAGCATATCAAGAAAACCGCTGGCCAGCACCACGAAGCCAGCAATGAAAAGGTGTCCGCTGGCAATAAGGACCGCCCCACCAAGGGCTGTGGCAAAGCCTATCCAGGTTAGAGTTGTGGGGGTGATATGCGTCTTCACCAGAAGCGGCATTATTGGCTCGGTGAGGTGGTAGGCGGACTTACGGGCTCGGGTTAGTTTTGTCATTAGCTCTTACTTTTCTAGAAAACAGCTTACCCAGGTCTTCAACGATCATTTTTCTTAACGAGAAGGTTTCTCTCTGTGGAGCCTTCTTAAGCACTTCGGTATAGTGGGCCAGTACCTGCTGGGCAACGTGTTTCCAGTCATACTCGGCGGCCTTAAGTATTCCCCTGGCCCCCATCTGTTGCCGGAGTGTCTCATCAGTCAGCAGAGTAATCAGGGCTTGGGCTAGCCTTTCATCATCCTTTGGTGGTACCAGTAGTCCTTCAGCGCCGTGAGTTACTATGCTGGCATAACCATCTATATTTGAGGCAACGACCGGCTTACCCACTGCCATCGCCTCCAGTAGAATAATACCAAAGCTTTCCCAGCCGGTAGCCGGGGCACAGAAAACATCGGCTGTTTTGTAGTATCTGGGTAGTTCGTCATAACTGGTGTAGCCAATAAAAACAACGTCCTCTAAGCCGCTCTGTTTAACCTGCTTCTCGTATTTACTACGCAGTCTGGTGCCCGGCCCCACGATGATAAGTCGTGAGTTGGGAAAAACGCGTTTAACCCGCTGGTAGGCTTTCAGCAGATAGTCGGCACCTTTTCGTTTCTCGAGGCGACCGACAAACAGAATATTCAGTTTTCCATCGCAAAAGTCGTCAATTGGTGCTACGTTAGGAGAAAAGTGCTCAGTATCAACACCGTTAGGGATAATGTTATAGTCGGCTGGGAAATACTTGTTGACGAATTCCTTAGCTGGTTTAGATACGGCGATTCTGCCGTCAAGCTTGCTGAACCATCTCTTGAAAAACATGGGGCTAAAGGGCTTGGCAATGTTATATCCCTTGCCGTCGAAGGCGTGAAAGGTGCCGACATTGGCGGTGCGTGACATGCGAAGTACGGTAGTGCATAACATGGGCATCAAGGGTTCGTGAAGATGGATGATATCAAATTTCTCTTCATTCAGTATGGTAGTTATGGTGGTTGATAACCGAGGGGATATGGTAACACGGGCAATAGAGCCACTCATTGGAATAGCTCGCGGCTTGCCAATGTGTATAAACCGGTCGCCAAGGGTAGTAATCGGGCTGGAAGCCGGGGCAATGAATTTCACCTCATGACCCATCTCAGTCAGATGTTGACCCAGCGAGATAATATGATTGGCGACACCACCGGGGTAAGCAAAATCATACGGTGAGACTAACGCTATCTTCATTATATAGTTGCCTAATCCTATACCAGCTTATTTAAGATGATCACTTGGAAGGATTGCTTTTCTGTTTAGCTTGCCGGCAACTATTAATAAACTCTCCCACCATGCGGCGGGCTTCGTCATCGGTGTATTGGATAGGTGGCGATTTCATGAAGTAGGCCGAGGGAGCCGTCAATGACCCCTTGAGTCCACAGTCTAAGGCAAGCTTGCAGCATCTTATAGCGTCAATGATCACCCCTGCTGAGTTGGGGCTATCCCACACTTCAAGCTTTAGCTCCAGGTTCAGGGGCACATCACCGAAGGTCCGCCCTTCCATCCTGATATGGCAGAACTTACGGTCCAGAAGCCAGGGGACATAATCGCTGGGGCCAACGTGAATGTCGCCGGGGTTAAGCTGGTAGTCTAGCTGCGAGGTGACGGCGTTGGTTTTGGATATCTTCTTGGATTCAAGGCGTTCTCGCTCCAGCATATTTAGGAAGTCGGTGTTACCACCAAAGTTTAGTTGGTAGGTTCGCTCCAGCTTAACGCCCCGGTCTCGGAAAAGCCGGGTAAGCACCCGATGAACAATGGTGGCACCGACCTGAGATTTTACATCGTCGCCGATAACCGGCAGTCCCTTTTCCTCAAAGCGCTTCTGCCAATACTTCTCGCGCGCAATAAAGACGGGAATACAGTTGATATAGCCACAACCGGCCGCCAGTACCTGCTCGACATACCATTTAGTGGCTTCCTCGCTGCCGACAGGCAAATAGTTAAGTACTATATGGGTCTGGGTTTCTTTAAGGATTCTGACAATATCGGCGGTGGGGCCGGGTGCCTTTTCTATTATTTCCGATAGGTATTTGCCTAAGCCATCGTGGGTCATCCCCCGCTGCACCTTGACCCCGGTAGCTGGCACCTCGGTGAATTTAGAAGTATTATTGGGTGAAGTAAAGATTGCCTCGGCTAGGTCCTTGCCCACCTTTTTCTTATCGACATCAAAGGCGGCCACGAAATTGATGTCACTAATATGGTATCCCCCTAGATTAACGTGCATCAGTCCCGGCACAAATTCGCTCTCTTTTGCCTTCTGGTAATAATGAATACCCTGCACCAGAGATGAGACGCAGTTGCCCACGCCTATGATAGCTACATTTATATTCCCCACGTTTGATTTTCTCCTTTCCCGGCGGTATCAGGTTACTACAAGAGACCCACTAAATAACCCACCTTACCCCATTGCTCACTATCGTGGCTTAGCACTGTCAAATAGGCTAATAATTAACCTTGACCAATTCTAAATACTTTAGTCCCACACACTGGGCAGACCCCACGCATAGCTGGTTTAGCATTCTTCAGGGTAATGTGTTCGTGGTTTGCCATCAGCACCTTTTTTCGACATTTAAAGCAATATGCCTCATGCTTCTCTCCCATCTTCGGTGACCTCCTTATTAATATTGGGTCGGACTATTTTCTATTATATTATATGCCGGCTGTCAAGAATTTAGGCAGCTATGTCTGCGGTTCACCAGAAGATTAGTTCTTTATCGGAACACCTTCTCCGGTTGCCACTGCCGGCTTTCCGGGTTGAAGCGTAGCACACCCAAGAAGTAGCCGTCAAGGCTATAGGCACGGCAGCTTTTAGGAGAAGAGCCAGCTACGGGGTCCAGTTGGGGATCGTCGATTTCCTGACTACTAACACTATTCTCCAAGACCAAGGGGCGCCCATTCTGTATGAGCCGTTCCGTATCGTCATTAACGATGATGGCGGACCAGTTTAAGAGTACAGTATCTATGGGATGAATAAAGTGGTGCCAGTAGCCATAGTGGCAGGCATCCTCAAACTGGGTTAATGAGACTGCATCCTTGATATCAAAAATACCGCAACGTAAGCGGGTTAAGTTTTTTAGGTTGGCGCCGCAACCCAGCACCTGCCCTAAATCATGAGCTAAGGAGCGGATATAGGTGCCCTTACCGCAGACTACTTCGATCATGGCTAGTGGCGGTTGCCAGTCTGTAAACTCCAAACGGTAGATTCTGACTGGTCGGCTTTTCCTCTCAACCTGGATGCCGGCGCGTGCTAACTGGTAAAGCCGCTTACCCTGATGTTTCACCGCACTATACATTGGTGGCTTTTGTTGTATCAGGCCACAAAAAGAGGCAAGCGCTGACTTAAGCTGCTCCTGGCTAATGCCGGACGGGTCTCCCCGCTGAGTAATCTGGCCACTGGCGTCATAGGTATCGGTAGCCACCCCCAGTTCAATCTGGGCTTGATAGACCTTAGTCGTATCTACCAGGAACTCCACAACCCGTGTTCCCTGGCCCAGGCAGATAGGCAGTACCCCGGTTGCCTCAGGGTCGAGGGTGCCGGCATGCCCGACACGCCGTTCTCCGGTCAGTCGCCTTACCATGGCTACAGTGCTAAAAGATGTCCTACCCCGGGGTTTATTAATGTTTAAGATGCCATCCACAGTAAATCTCGATGTCGGTTAGGATTGCTATCGCCAGTGACTTGATTAGCAAGCTCCGAGACGCTGTCCGCAATCAAGCCTCAGGCTGGTCGGGAGTGTTGTCTTTAGTGACCTGGTCAATTAACTGTAAGATATGGTCTCCCTGCTTAATAGACTCATCCCAACAAAAGCTCAGTTCGGGAATACGTCGTAACTTAAGATGTCGAGCCAGCTCTTTACGAAAGAAACCTGAGGCAGCTATAAGGACATTCAGTATCTCTTGCTTTTCGGCTTCATCACCTAGATGACTGACGAATACCTTGGCATGTCTCAGGTCGGGAGAAGTGGTGACCTCAGTCACGGCCACAAAGGTGTCAAGTCGAGGGTCTTTGACTTGATGCTGAAGTAGTTCACTGAGTTCACGACGGATGAGCTTGTTTACCTGCTCGATGCGATGCGCCATAATCATTCCTTATTCTAGTACCGCTTATTGCTTAAGCTCCTTGCGGAAGAACTCTAGTATATCGCCAACTTGAAAGTCACTAAAATCTTTAACACCCACACCACACTCGTAGCCTGCGGCTACCTCCTTCACATCGTCCTTGAAGCGCTTGAGGCTGCTAACCGTAGATTCAGACACCAACTGTTCCCCACGCCGTAGCCTAACGGAGACCCCACGACTTACTCTGCCCTCAGTGACGTAGACACCAGCGATCTTTTCCTTCCTGCTGACGGAAAAGATATCTCGTACCTCAGCTCGTCCCTGAATAACCTCAACGTAGGAAGGTTCTAACATACCTTTAAGGGCGCTACTCACATCGTTTATCAAGTCGTAGATCACCTTATAAGAACGGATGTTTACTCCTTCTTTCTCAGCTAGTCGTCGGGCTCCTGGCTGAGAGCCAACACCAAAACCAATGATTACCCCCTTAGACGCAATCGCCAGCATAACGTCACTCTCGGTGGTATTACCGGCGCCGCTATGGATAACTCTAACGTGGACTTCCTCGGTGCCTAAGTCCTGTAGTGAACTCCTTATCGGTTCAATGCTGCCTTGAACATCAGCTTTGAGAATGATATTAAGCTCCTTTACTCGTCCGGCATTGATCTGGTCATAGAGATTGCTGAGATTAACTGATTTTGGCTCTTGCTGCCTCTCTTCTAGCCGTTTCTGAATTAATTTCTGTGCCTGGCTTTCGCTGGCCACCGCGGTCAGAATATCTCCTGCTTGGGGTACGCTACCTAGGCCCAGGATTTCAACCGGAGTCGCTGGCGCGGCCTTCCTCACCCGTTTGCCCATGTCATTAAACATAGCCTTTACCCGGCCCCAGGTGGCGCCAACTACTATGGTATCCCCCAGTCTTAAGGTCCCTTCATGAACCAGCGCCGTAGTCAGTGGTCCTTTAGTCTTGTCCATCTTGGCTTCAATAACTACCCCGGCTGCTGGCTGAGAGGGATTGGCTCGAAGCTCCTCCATCTCAGCTACCAGCAGGAGGTTATTCAGTAGCTCAGGGATGCCTGTTTTCTCTTTAGCCGAAATTGGAATACAGATTACATTGCCACCCCAGTCTTCAACAAGCAAGTCGGTATCAGCCAGCTGCTGTTTAACCGTCTCCGGGTTAACATCAGGCTTGTCAATCTTATTTATCGCTACGACTATAGGCACGCCGGCGGCCTGGGCATGGTCGATAGCCTCCAGGGTCTGCGGCATTACTCCGTCATCAGCAGCAACAACTAGAATGACGATGTCGGTTATCTGGGCACCACGAGCGCGCATGGCGGTAAAGGCTTCATGCCCCGGCGTGTCCAAAAAGGTAACCTTTTGCCCATCAACCTCTACCTGATAGGCACCAATATGCTGAGTTATACCGCCGGCTTCAGTTGCCATGACATTGGTCTCACGAATAGCATCTAGGAGTCGGGTCTTGCCGTGATTAACATGACCCATAATGGTAACTACCGGGGGGCGTGGCTTTAGACCTTGGCGTAGCTCATCATGGAGACGTTGCCCCTTTTTAATCTCGCTGATCACACTGGCTAACTTTCGAGTTGCGTGAGGCTTCGGGATCACCTTGTAGTCAAGGGCTGAGGCTACCGCTGCCGCAGCTTCGTAGTCAATGACCTGGTTGATATTGGCCATAATGCCGTTTCTCATCAGATGTTTGATAACATCTATAGCGGTAACCTGCATGAGGTCAGCCAGTTCACGTACGCTTAGGGTGGGCGGAATCTCGATGGAATGTGTCGCCACCGATGGAGAACGACCACGCTGCCCTTTACCGGTAGGGTTCAAAGTCTTACCCGAATTAACTGTTCTTGCCATCCTTTGACTCCTTGAGGACGTCTTTACTATATTTCATAAGCTGTTCTCGATTCTCTTTAGTAATAGTAGTTCGCAGAGTATAATCTAGCCGATTACCCTTTATCCCAGCCTCCCAGCACTCTAGGTTCTTACATAAATAAGCACCACGCCCTGGCTTCTTGCCATCGGTATCAACCTCTATACTGCCGTTGGCAATACGAACCATGCGTATTAGCTCTCGTTTCGGTCTTACCTGGCGGCAAGCCACGCAGGTGCGTTGTGGTATATACTGGCTAATACCCTTCCTCCCCATCAATTTCTAGGGTTTCTGGCGTCCGGCGGAGTTTCTTAATCTTAATGCCGTCCTCAACATTTCCTTTACCGGAAACGCCCCTCTTTTTTTTCTTCTTCGGTTTAGCCCCTGGCTTAATCACCGGTGTCGGGATTACAATATCTTCAGCAAACTTAATCCCCGCTTTTTCCTTTATAGGCTTAGCATCAACGGCGGCTAACGGCTCGGTGACTTCTTCAGCTTTCTCGGCTGCCTTGGTGGTCTCTACAGAGACTGAAGTTGGTTCCTCAATAACTGGCACTGCGGTAGCTGGTGTCTCAGCAGGAAGCTCCTCACTGGCTATAGCCCCTTCTTCCGTTTCGGTGACTAAGGACTTGGCTTCCGCCTCAGCTTCTGAAGCGCTCTTGATATCAATCCGTAGCCCACTAAGTTTAGCGGCCAGCCTGACGTTCTGTCCCTCCTTGCCGATGGCTAGGGAGAGCTGGTTATCCGGCACAACTACAGTCGCTGTCTCTCCCTCATCATTCACGGTAACACTTATTACTTGGGCTGGACTGAGGGCATTGGTAATAAAGGCAGGCTTATCCTGGTTCCACAAGACAACATCTATCTTCTCGCCATTTAGCTCATTGACGATATTCTGTATCCTGATACC
>DAOWJG010000011.1 GCA_030640485.1 Dehalococcoidales bacterium
CCTCGCCCTCAAGCTTTTTCACAACCCCCCCACACCCAGGCTCAGGGCAGACAGGCTCTCCCTTCTCATTCTTCTTTAGCTTTTCCAACAGGCTGAATTCCTTTTTCTGTCCAGTGCGTCTGCTTTTGATGGGTCCAACGACCTCAGGTATTACTTCCCCGGCTCTTTGCACGATGACCATGTCGCCAATGCGGATATCCTTACGCCTGATGTCATCTTCATTATGTAGCGCCGCCTGCTTGATAGTTACACCGCCTACTGAGACAGGCTCTAAAATAGCGTAGGGATTAAGCGTGCCAGTTCGACCGACACTGATACCAATTTCCTTTAGGCGGGTGGTGCCCTGGACTGCGGGAAACTTATAGGCTATAGCCCACCGCGGCTCATGACCGATACTTCCCAGTCGTTCTTGCAGCTCAAGCGAATCTATCTTAACCACGATGCCATCGGCTTCGTAAGGTAGGCTTTCCCTCTTCTCTCCCCAGGTTTTATAATAATCTTCAACCTGTCCGATATCGGTAAGTAGCTGGTTATTGGGGTTTATCTTAAAGCCGAGCGACTTGAGATAGGCCATAGTTTCCCAGTGGGTAGGGGGTGTTGGCTCACCCTCAGCGTAGCCCAGCATATAGATGTATATATCCAGCGGGCGCTTGGCGGTGATGCGGGGGTCAAGCTGACGCACTGAGCCCGCCGCCGCATTCCTGGGGTTAGCAAAAAGGGGTAGCCCCTCCTCAGCCCGTTCCTTATTCAGCTTATTAAAGCCGGCTTTAGGTAAGAAAACTTCACCCCGCACCTCAAACCGAGGCGGGGCCTCTTTAGACACCGATAGGGGAATACTACGGATAGTTCTCAGGTTCTGGGTGATATTTTCCCCACGGAAGCCGTCACCGCGGGTAGCCCCGGTAGTTAGCTGCCCGTTAACATAGGTCAAGGCTACCGCCAGTCCATCAATCTTATGCTCGCCGACAAGGTTAAACTCTTCCTGACCTGCTAATTTAGAGATACGGGTATACCACGCCACTAGCTCCGCTTCGGAGAAGGCATTGCCTAAAGACAGCAGGGGTAGAGGGTGCTCCACGACGCCGAAGGCCTCTACCGGGGCAGCACCAACCCGCTGGGTGGGTGAATCTGGAGTCAAGAACTGGGGATACTCCACCTCCAGTTGCTCCAGTTCTCGCATCAGCAGGTCATACTCAGCATCGCTAATCTCCGGGCTGTCCAGCACGTAATAGCGATAGTTATGATGGTTAATCTGCCCCCTTAGCTCGTCTATTCTCTGTCTTATGTGGTCTAAGTCCTTCACCCCACTAAACCCTCTAACAGCTTCTTTAACAAATTATAGCATATCCCCGTATGACCCATAACCATGTTGATGCCTACTGAGACTTGCGCCTCTGCCACAGCATACAGTAAACTAAGGTGTTAAGGAATCATCTAGATACAGACGTGGTTAAAGAAGGTTCAGGTAGGCATGGCTGAGATTCGCTCCTTTCGGGGCGTGCGTTATAATGAGCTGTTAGTTAAAGACCTCTCATCGGTTATCTGCCCTCCTTATGACATTATTACCCCCGAGATGGCGCAAGAACTTCATCACCGCAGTGAGTATAACTTTGTCAGACTTGAGTATGGGCGGCAGTTTCCACCGGGGGTAAGCACCGATGATAGGCATACTCACTCGGCAGCCATGCTGGAGCAGTGGCTGAAGCTGGGTGTGCTTAAGATAGACGAGACGCCGGCTATCTATCTCCATAACCACTATTTTATCTACCAGGGGAAGGAGTATCGGCGCCGCGGTATAACCACCTGTGTGAGGCTAGAAGAGTGGGACAGGATGGTGATTCGCCCTCATGAGGGCACACTGACTAAGCCTAAGGACGACCGACTAAGCCTGTTATGGGCGCTACAGGCCAATACCAGCCCAATTTTAGTTCTATTTGACGACCAGGGGCAACAGGTCTCCTCACTACTAACCCTAGAGGCGCAAAAACAGCCCATAATTAGCTTAAGCCATGCTACTGAGGGCAGCCATAACATCTGGGCTATCACTGAGCCTGAGGTTATAAAGCGGATAGGCGCCAAATTAGCTTATAAGCCGCTATATATTGCTGACGGACACCATCGCTATGAGAGTGCCCTTACCTACCAGCGAGAAAGACGGGCCTGCTCTGGAGCCGTATCTGAAGATGAGGAGTTTAATTTTGTGGTGATGACGCTGGTGGATTTTGCTGACCCGGGGCTTATCATTTTATCACCCCACCGGCTGGTTCGGGGTATATTAAAAACCACCTTAAGTGAATTGAGGGCTAAGTTGGAGTCGTTCTTTGAGGTAGAGGAGTGGCCACTGAGTACGCCTGGTGTCTGGCAGCAGGTTGACGCTTTACTGGCCGAAGAGAATACAAATCAGGTTAGATTCATCCTTTTTGGCCTGTCACCGGAGCACCTCCTGGTACTGAGGCTGCATGACCTTAATACCGTAAGCCAGATGATGCCTTACTTCCACGGTGAGCTGTACAAGAGCCTAGATGTTAGTATCCTCGACCATGTCATACTGGAGAAGATGCTGGGACTGAGCAGTAGCGAGGAAGCATCCCTTGCCTTTAGCTACGACATACAGGACGCGGTAGGCCAGATATTAGACCAAGAATACCAGCTAGCCTTTCTCTTAAGTCCGGTTAAGGTAGGAGAGATTAAAGCCATTGCTGACGCTGGTGAGCGGATGCCCCGAAAATCAACCTACTTTTATCCCAAGCCGCCATCAGGGTTAGTCATCCACCGGCTGGGTTAGGCATCCAATCTCCTTTTTGCTGCCGGCTGAACAAAACGGTCTTTCGTTCAAAAGGGTAACATTCCAAGCAATTGTTGCCTAAGTCAAACAATCAGCCACTATTTTCGACACGATAAATATGGTATAGTCTGCTTTGAATATACGCTAGTAGTCAATTCTGACAATTCAGAATCGAACCCGCAAGATGTTATTTTATCCAAGAAGGGGGTGACGAATGAAGAATCCTAATAAAGCATTTGCCGTCTGTGGTATCATCGCACCAATATTGTACCTCCTAATGGCGATAATCGGGGGGGCACTCAGGCCAGGCTACAGCCATATTGCGGAGACGGTAAGTGAGCTCCTAGTGGCTGGCGCTCCCAATAAACCATTACTGGTCACCCTGTTGATTATCGACAGTGTTCTGGGGATGCTGTTCCCTATCGGACTTCACCGGGGCATAAACGAAGGAAAGGGCTCAAAGGTCGGCCCTGCCTTTCTAATTATTACTTCAGTCCTGACTCTTTTAACTGCCGCATTCTTCCCCCAGGATCCTGGCGGTGAACCGGTAACTTTCGCGGGAACCGTGCACGTAACTTTGATTATACCAATGGTAATCCTCTCACTAGGTGCTTTTCTTGCTTTCTGGAGAAGCTTGAAAAGCGATAGCCTCTGGTCAGGATATGATAGATACTCGCTGGTCACGTTCATTATAGCGATTCCGCTCGGCGTGATATCAGCCTTTTCGCTCAACAGCCCTTATATTGGACTACTCGAGCGGATTAGTGTGGCCGTAATTTTGCAGTGGGGCTTTGTCATGGCAATCAAACTCTTTCGTCTATCCAAGTAGATGTTTAAAATATAAACTCTGATTATAAGGGGATATTGTGATGTGAAACAATCCGCCCAAATGTTCAGGGGGAAACAAAGCCCGTTCACCTTTCCTTTACAGCTTTACCAGTTTGGCAGTATAGACATCGGGGATAGACAGTATCCGCTTGAGATGTTCTTCGGATAGGGGTTCATCCAGGGCTAACACCATCAGTGCCTGTCCCCGGGGTTTCAAGCGGCCGACATGCATAGAACTAATATTTACATCGGCGTCACCGGTTACCTTACTTACGGCGCTGATAAGACCAGGGCGGTCCCGGTGGTCGCTAAACAGGAAATAGCCCCCGGTGGGCACAATATCAAGCCAGTAGTTATTAACCCGGACAATATGTAGCTCACCCCGCATTACGGTTCCCGCTACCGCAGTGACCCCGGTGCTGGTGGTAACCTCGATAGTAACGAGGCTGGCATAGTTTTCACAGGTGGCTTCCTTCTGCTCCACCACGGTTAGACCACGATGGGCGGCTATTATATTAGCGTTAACCAGGTTAACCCGTTCCTCACTTACCTCCTCAAGTATCCCCCCCAGGATGGCTGCCTTGAGAACGTTAGTATTGTAATCGGCGACCTCACCCTCATACTTAATTCGTATGGTATTCATTTGTCCCTCAGCCAGCTGACTGGCCAGTTTGCCCGCTGCGGCCACCGCCTTTATGAACGGCGCCAGTACCGCTAGCGTTTCAGGCGAGATAAAGGAGGCATTAACCGCGTATCTGGCTGGTTGTCCCCTAAGAACATCACTAATCTGGGAGGCGACATCCTTGGCTACCAAGGCCTGGGCTTCGGTAGTGGAAGCGCCTAGATGGGGAGTAACAATGATATTATCACTTTTAAAAAGAATACTGCTTGTCGTTGGTTCTTCAGGAAAGACATCAATAGCAGCGCCAGCGACCCTCTTTTCATTTATCGCCCTCACCAGCGCCTCCTCATCAATTAAGCCACCCCGAGCCGTGTTAATAATACGAGCCTGAGGTTTGACCAAAGCGAGCTCTTTAGCCCCAATCAGCCCCTTGGTTGATGCGGTTAATGGCAGGTGGAGGGTAATAAAGTCTGATTCTTTAAGTAACAGTTTAAAAGAAACCAGCTCTACCTGCAGGTTATGGGCGTGGTCAACAGAGATGAAAGGGTCATGAGCAATAAGTTTCATTTCCAGACCTCGCGCCCGCCTGGCTACCTCGGAACCAACACTACCCAAGCCAATAATACCCAGTGTCTTATTTCTGACCTCAGTGCCCATAAAGTCACTTC
>DAOWJG010000139.1 GCA_030640485.1 Dehalococcoidales bacterium
AACTTATGTACGGCTAACCGAAAGCCGTCAGCCGCTGCCAGCGTCAGTAAATCACCCTCAAATTCGGCATTAACCCCGGTAAGCACCGGGCGAGACTCCTCTATAGCCGCGGCAAAGACAACCTGGGTAATGCCCCGCTGCAGGGCTTCTACCTCAACCCGGGTAGTAATAGTCGGTTCCACCTTGGGTATCGGCGGGAAATCACTGGCATCAACCCCACTAATGCGCGCCTCAAACCGGGCACACTTTAACTCCAGGGTCTTGGCACGGGGGGAAAGGCTAATGTCAATCTTATCATAGGGTAGCGAACTAACAAACTCCGTGAGCAGGCGGGCCGGAACCGTAATTGCCCCTTCCTCCGCCACCTTGGCCCCAATCCAGCAGGAAATAGCCATCTCTAGATTGGTCGCCGTTAGTCTAAGTCGAGACTGGTCGGTAGCTAAAAGGACATTATTGGTTATCGGCAGGGTTGTTCTCGTAGCCACTGCCCTGCCCACCACACTAAGTCCCCGACTTAGATTCTCCTGAAGGCATGTCAACCTCATAATACACCCCCAAACTTATATTCCTGTAGCTGAGTAGTATATACCATTAATTGATGATACTCAAGATTTTGGCACCACCATGACCATTATTTTAACCCGGGGTTTTCACCCGATTCCGTCACCCACTTTTCACTCAAGGCTTATGGTCCCGCTCTTACCACCACTTTTCCTCGTTAGACGGATATTCTCAATTCTCATGCCCCGGTCTACTGCTTTACACATATCATAGATGGTTAGGGCAGTAACCGCTACCGCAGTAAGTGCCTCCATTTCCACCCCTGTCTTACCGGTGCTCTTTACCGTAGCCGTAATTTCCACCGCATTCTCGGCTTCATCCAGGCTAAACTCAACCCGGCTGTCACCAATGAGAACCGGATGGCACAGAGGGATTAGATGTGGTGTCTCCTTAGCCGCCATAATACCGGCTAGCTGAGCTACCGCCAGAACATCCCCTTTCGCCATCCTCCCCTTCTTTATCAGGTCAAAGGTAGCCGCCTGCATCTTAACCACACCCTTGGCTATCGCCTCGCGCTGGCTATCCGGCTTACCGGTAACATCCACCATCTTGGGGCGACCAAAGTCATCTATATGCGATAGCTTCTCCATAGTTAACCCCCCACCTGAGTCATGGGGCGGTCTATAGGCACATGCCCCTCTGCCAGCTGATGACGTAGCGGCTTTTTGGTAGCCGCCGTCTCAATCAATCCTTTCAACTCAGCCAAAGATATACCGCGACGTAAGGGCTGCCTTAAGTCTATCTCCTCATCAGATAATAAACAGGGACGGAGTCTGCCATCAGCCGTAAGCCGCAAGCGATTACAATGAAAGCAGAAATGTTCACTAACCGGGCTGATAAAGCCAACACTGCCCCGGCCGTTATGAAACCGAAAATACCGGGCTGGCCCGTTGCCAACACGAGGCAGGCACGGCTCCAGTTCTCCTAACGGTTCCAGCTGCCCTTTAATATCACCCACGGAGACAAAATGTAAATTGGCGTTACTCACCCCAGCCGTGGGCATAAACTCAATAAAGCGCACGTTCCATTCTTCGTTAATTGTCTTATTAGCAAAATCAAGAACTTCGTCTTCGTTAATACCAGCCATAACCACCATGTTAATCTTAACCGGATTAAGCCCGGCTGACCGGGCAGCATCAATACCGGCCAGCACATCGCTAAGCTCATAGCTACTACGAGTAATAACCTTAAATCTGTCCTGCTTAAGGGTATCCAGGCTGATATTAACCCGCTTCAGGCCAGCCTGTTTTAACTCAGCCGCGTAACGGCTGAGCAAAGTCCCGTTGGTCGTCAGGGAAATATCATCTATCGGGTCTATCCGCCTGAGCATCTCTACCAGCTTCGGTAATCCCAACCTCACCAGAGGTTCACCGCCGGTGAGTCTAATCTTAGTGATGCCCAACTCAGCTGCCGCCCGAACTACGGTATAGATTTCCTCGTAGGTGAGAATGTCCTGATGGGACATCCAGTGAATACCCCCCGCCGGCATGCAATAGACACAGCGTAGATTACAGCGGTCAGTCACCGAAATACGCAAATAATTTATCGGACGCTGAAAAGAATCGCAAAGCCCCGTCATAATCCTAACCTAGCCAGCACCGAGGACACTTTTCTCGCCGCCTGCCCTCGATGGCTAACCCTATTTTTGCTCTCCAGAGATAACTCAGCCATGGTCTTATCTAACTCAGGTAGGTAGAAGATAGGGTCATAACCAAAACCTTCTTTTCCCCTTGGCTCAAGGGTTATAAAACCCGGGCACTCACCAGAACAAATCTCTACCCTCCCTTCAGGTGTAGCTACAGCAATAACACACCTAAAACGAGCCGAGCGCTCCTCCCAAGGTACCCCTTTAAGCCTAGCCAGTAAATAGTTAGTCCTCTCCTTATCTGAAGCCCCCTCTCCAGCATAACGGGCCGACAAAGGACCGGGTTCACCACCTAAGGCATCAACCTCCAGCCCGGAATCATCCGCCAAGGCGACCAGCTGGCTCTCACCAGATAGAGCCGTTGCCTTTAACCTGGCATTCTCCTCTAAACTCTTCCCCACCTCACTAACTACCGTGCTAATACCCTCTTCTGCTAAGGTAACCAGTTCCAGGGGAAGATTTCGGAGCAGACTCCGATACTCACGCACCTTAGCCCTATTGTTTGTCGCCAGAAGCAGCTTTTTCAGAAATGGGACTCCAGAATAGGTGTCCAACTCAAAGATTGCCAACAAACTCGTCGAGAGTCATCGCCGCCAAGGTCATTGTCTGGAGGGTGCCTCTTGAGCCCAGCTCCATAGCTACCCGGGATATAGCGATGTTGTCCGGGGCCTCCAGGATATTAACGAAATCATACGGGCCTAAAAGGGCGTACTGGGCAACTATCTTGACTCCCAGGGATTCGACCTCTTTATTCACCTCTTTGATTCTCTGCGGATTTTGCTTTATCGTCTTCCTTCCTTCGTCAGTTAATGTAGTGAGCATAACATAGGTCGCCATTTTCCACCTCCAGTTACATATTTCTTAACAACATTTCTGCTAATATCTCTTTTTTGACAATCCTTTGACATCAGAGACATTCTTAAGCTAACAGCTCTCGCCATCTATTTAATCAAGGTCACTAAACCTGCCCTCTAGTTTTTTAGCTATTTGTGGCATGGTAGTGTATTCCATCTCCTCCAGAGGTAGACGGTGTGGCTCAAAGGGACCGTGGCGACGCATGTAGTTAGCTACTTCATTCGCCTCCTGGCGAGCCAGATCAAATGATTTGTCAGCAAACATATCCCGTGGTCCAACTAGCTTACCCTCAGCCAGCTGGAAACCAGCCGCCGTTACTCTAGGGGGGCCGTCAAAACGAGTGGGAATACTGTCCGGTATTGCCACCGGCATAAAGGGGCCGTGATGCGAGCCTCGCATCCACCCCTCCACTAAGTAGGGCAGGGTAAATGGTTCCAGCACCTCGCCTACTGCCGGGAATGTCCCCTGAGCCCGAACAATACACACCGGGTCGTCCTTACCCACATACCGCCCCGCAATTAGCGACAGCTTCTGGGTGGATGACACGGCGGCTATATCATTTGTCTCGCGGCTGTAAACCGCCTTTACCATGTAGCGTGAAGGGGCACCGATGAAAATCAGCAGGTCATAAATTTCCTCCGGGCAATTAAGGGTTATCTTCTTATGCTCCTTGACATCGTGCACCTCAAAGGCAAAACCAGTGTGCATGTTAGGGGCAATAACCAGGCCGATGGTATTAAATGGG
>DAOWJG010000101.1 GCA_030640485.1 Dehalococcoidales bacterium
AACCCATCATGAGCGGAACGCTCCACAGCAGCCGCTCCCGCTAACCACTCAAACACCGCTAGTTACCCCGAACTTCAGATGGTAGGTGATAATTTGACGGTGCTTCCTCAAGCAGTAAAACTCAAGAGGATTGCGCTTGACTTGTTGTTTCCCAGATGGTGCGTTGGCTGTGGTAAGGAGGGTGATTTCATTTGCCACGCCTGCTATCAGTCATTCCCTCGGGTTATGGCGCCACTCTGTCCCCAATGCGGTAAACCCCAGTCCAACGGCATACTTTGCCCCAGCTGCATTAGCTGGCAAGCCACCATAGACGGCGTCCGCACCCCGTTCCGGTTTGATGGGGTAATCCGCCAGGCCATCCACCAACTAAAATATAGAAACCTCAGAGCCCTAGCTGAACCACTGGCCAAATTATTAAGCGACTACCTCACCACCAATCCCATACCGGGGGAGGTTCTGGCACCAGTGCCAATACATCAGAAACGACTAAGGGAGCGTGGCTATAATCAATCCAGCCTGCTGGCTCAGGAGCTAGCTAAGCTCACTAAGCTACCGGTAGTAGATGACTGTCTCGTCCGCCAGCGGCATGCCATCCCCCAGACGAAAACAAAAACTGTAGCCGAACGAAGACGCAATGTAGCTGGCGCCTTTGCCTGCCGTGACCACCGACTAAAGGGCAAGCAGGTATTACTTATAGATGACGTCGCCACCTCTGGGGCTACCCTTGATGCCGGTGCGGTAGCACTAAAAGCCGATGGGGCTACCTCAGTTTGGGGGTTAACCCTAGCTAGGGAAATTTAAAAGAATTACACGAGGAGCGTGGCTAGATGGAGTTACAGATAACCAGCAGGAATATGGAGCTATCATCAGAGGTGCGTCACTACATTGAGCGCAAGCTAGGTAAGCTCAACCACTACCTGCCTAGCATTGTAGAATCCAAGGTAGAATTGTCCCGAGAGAAAACCAGGTCTTCCCAGCAGCACTTCGTCGTACAGGTAACCGTAGATAGCAACGGCACCCTAATTCGCAGCGAGGAGAGAGGGGCTGACCTGTTCACCGCCATTGATAAGGTAGCCGCGGTTATGATCCGGCGCATAGAGCGCTACAAGGGAAAGCTTTATGACAAAAGAAAGGGTAAAAAGAGTAACTCATCCATCCGAAGTGGAGTCAATGAAGCAGTGGCAACCGCTAAACCACTAGAAAAGGTGGTCAAGGTCAAGCAGTTCACCATCAAGCCAATGGCGGTAGATGAAGCTATTGACCAGATGGAGATTTTAGGTCACGATTTTTTCCTCTTCCTTAACGCCGATACCGAAGAGCTTAACCTGTTATATCGCCGCAAGGATAATAACTACGGTCTCATCGAACCCAAGTTAGGCTAAGAGATAAGTGCGGTTTATCCCTGAAATAGTAAATGACCGAGAAGCTAAAATACATCACCTTCAGCACCAATACGGGTTGGGTTGGGATGCTGGGCTCGAAAAAAGGGCTGACACGAACTACCCTACCCCAACCTTCATCCCAAGCCGCCCTCAAGTTATTAGGTGAGCGGGCAACCTATGCCGACTGGTCGCCTAATCTATTTAATGGCTTAATAGAACGTTTTCGGATTTACTTTAATGGTGGCCAGGTAGCCTTCCCTGACAAGCTTGACCTTGAGGGTGCCACCCCCTTCCAGCGCCGGGTATGGGAGGTAACCAGGCTTATCCCCTATGGTGATACCAGGAGCTATATCTGGGTAGCTGAGCAGATTGGAAAACCGGGAGCCGCCCGAGCCGTGGGACAGGCTCTAGCCCGAAACCCGCTACCGATTATCATCCCCTGCCACCGGGTAGTAAATGCTGACGGCCGACTTGGTGGCTTCAGCGGTGGTCTAGAGATGAAAAGACACCTTCTCAAACTGGAAGCCTCAGCTAACAGAAGGCATCACTTTAGGTTAACGGGAAAGCCTCGGCCCTAGGGTCTCTTTAACCACGGTACCTAGTTAACCGAGTGAGCGGGAACTTTATCCCGCCTTTTGACATATGGGGTAAGGTCAAATGTGCCCCGTATTTTCAGGTTTAGGAAGTCATCCTCATATTTCTCAATCAGCCCTTCG
>DAOWJG010000112.1 GCA_030640485.1 Dehalococcoidales bacterium
CCCTTACCATCGCCAGTGAAGACCTGAACCAAACCCTGACAAGATGGTTCTGATGACGAATCCCGCTGCGATGCCTCTTCTGTCAACAAAAGCTCCTCACTAGAAGTCAACAATAAAATAACGAGGTAATAGAAAGTCTAACAACCTAAACCAACCATGTCAAGCGACATCCAGGACGGATTATTGTTAACCACCCAGTAATAATGATATGATAATGAGCACGATGTCAAAAATTTCAGCGACGGAAAGGAGATAAGCCAACATAGACATAATCCCGGCGATAGACATTAGAAAAGGTAAGTGCGTTCGCCTTTACCAGGGTGACTATGACCAGGAAACAGTATTCTCTGATAACCCGGTAGAAGTAGCTCTGGAGTGGCAATCACTGGGGGCACCAAGAGTACATGTTGTTGACCTAGATGGTGCCGCTGGCGATGGGCTTTATAATCTGGACATCATCACTGAAATAGCCAGTGCTCTACTAATTCCCACCCAAGCGGGTGGTGGCATCCGCCACCTAGAGACGATAGAAGAACTGCTGAGAGTGGGCATAGACCGCGTGATCCTGGGCACAGCGGCGGTAGAAGACCCCGCACTGATTAAAGAGGCGTGCCATAACTTTAGCGAATCTATCATTGTTGGCATTGATACCTGGGAAGGGCGTATTGCCATACACGGCTGGCAAGAGCATACTGAGCTAAAGGCGATAGAGTTTACTAAATCAATGGTTGAGCTGGGGGTAAGGCGTTTTATCTATACCGATATTAGCCGCGACGGCACCCTCACTGAGCCCAACCTTATTGCTATTGCCGAACTAGTTAATATCATCAGATTGCCCATCATTGCCGCCGGCGGTATTTCCTCAATAACTCATCTTGGACTGCTGGGACAGCTCGGCGTCGAGGGAGCCATAGTGGGCAAGGCACTTTACACCGGGAACATTAATCTGAAAGAGGCGCTAGCTACCATCAGCTAAATGGTGGGAAAAAGCAGCCTTATCAGGGGGTGAGGCAGATAACTAATCTAAAGTTTAACGAACAGGGGCTTATCCCAGCCATAGTGCAGGATGCTGATACTGGTGAGGTACTGATGCTAGCCTATATGAACGAGGCGGCGCTACGCCGAACCCTATCCAGTAAGGAAGCCTGGTTTTACAGCCGAAGCCGACAGGAGCTATGGCACAAGGGCGAAACCTCAGGCAATATAATCAAGGTACTTTCCGTATGGAAAGACTGCGATAGCGATACCATTCTGATTCGAGGTGAACCTACCGGCCCGGTATGCCACACCGGCAATAAGACCTGTTTCTTTCAAAAGATAACCAGGCAAGATATAGAGGCAAGTCACCCAGAGGAAGTCTAATCTGCCTCTTCAAGCCGGTCAATCTCTACAGCCCTTCTTAATGCCAATATCGCCACCTCAAGCTGACTATCATCAGGCTCTCTGGTGGTCAGTCTCTGTAACCAAAGCCCGGGAGCCAGAAAAGCCCTAACCAAACCACTACTGGTATGCCGGGCACCAAATTGAGTAACCTCATAGGCAAGACCAGCAATAGCCGGAATGAGAATAATTCGCCATAACACCATCAGCCACAGCGACGGGCGACCAATAAGAGACAAAACGATGATAGCTATAATCAGGACAACGAACAGAAAGCTGGTACCACAACGCATATGGGCCGTTTTGTGTTCCCTGACTACCTCAACCTCTAGCGGGACACCGGCCTCATAGGCATTCACTGTCTTGTGCTCAGCGCCGTGATAAGCAAATACCTGCCTAAGGCTAGAGGATAAGGTTAGCGCCTTGAGGTAAGCGACAAACATAGCCAGCCGAATAAAGCCCTCGACCAAATGAAATACGATAGATGACTCAATATAGACATCAAGTATTTTGGTGAGAAAGAGGGGGGCAATGAAGAACAAAGCCACCGCAAATGCCACTGAACCGGCTACCATCCCCCAAGCCGCTTTCCCCGAAATCTGCTCCCCTTCCTCCTCCAGGGATACATTAGCTGAGTAAATGAGGGACTTAATGCCCAAAACTAGAGTCTCAATTAGGACAACTACACCACGAATTACTGGAGTCTGCCTTACCCGGCTGGTAGCGAACGGCGGCAACGGCTGAGTGTCAATAGCTATGCCGCCATCAGGTCGGCGCACCGCAGTCACCACCGATTTTCGCCCCCGCATCATCACTCCCTCAATAACTGCCTGACCACCATAATGGAAAATCTTCGCCACAGCAAGAATCCCCCAACTACAGCACAAAAATTTCTTCGTCACTATAAGAGCCCCTAACCGCGATACCAACGCCTCTGAGCCACATCAAAACGCGGCAATAAACAAAAGGAGCCGCTCAGCAAAAGCCGCTCCTTACCCTTCGCAATGCGTCTGTCTAATCTTCCAGCTTATAGCGCCGTTTAAACCGCTCCACCCGCCCCGCCTTATCGACCATCCGGCGCTCTCCGGTAAAAAATGGGTGACACTGGCTGCACACCTCAACCTTCAAAACCTTCTTGGTAGAACCGGTGATAAAGGTATTACCACAAGAACAAATTACCTTAGCATCGGGAAAATACTGGGGATGAATCTTATCTTTCATCCGGCTAGCTAGCGTAAACGCTAACCTTCCTCCTGTTTCTGCTGGTCGGCTCAAATTTAACAATACCATCAATAAGCGCAAAGAGGGTAAAATCCCTACCGACCCCCACGTTATTTCCCGGGTGAATACGAGTGCCTCGCTGCCGAACCAAAATAGTACCCGCGCTCACGCTCTGCCCCGCGTACCTCTTTACTCCCAGACGCTTGGCATTACTATCCCGACCATTACGGCTGGAGCCACCTCCCTTTTTATGTGCCACTTGCCATCACCCCTTTTTAAGCTACCGAGCCCTATCTGACGACTTACCCGATGTCGCCTCCGGTTCAACTATCTTATCTATCGTCAGCCGAGTATAAATCTGGCGATGCCCCGTCTTCTTACGATAGCGCACCTTTGGTTTATACTTGAAGACAATAATCTTCTTACCCTTGCCCTCACCCTGTGAAGTAGCCACCACCTTCGCCCCACTAACCATGGGACTACCGACAGTTACCTTATCCCCCTGGGCAATAAGTAATACCCTGTCCAGGTCAACGGTATCACCTTGAGCTACATCCAGCCGCTCTATATCTATAGTCTGGCCCGGTGTCACTCTATACTGCTTACCACCAGTTTCAATAATTGCGTAAATCTTCTCTTCCTCCACAAACAAGCTATTTTACCAATTACCCATATAGAGTGTCAAATGCCAGTGGTTATCACACCCCGCGAGAACTGAGCCCCTGCCACAACTCCTTTACCCTCGCCTTAAGCTCATCAAGGCTACAATCATTCTCAATAACCACATCAGCCTGCCTTACCTGCTCTGCTACCGGTAACTGGTAACGAATGCGAGCCAGAGATTCTGACTCCGAGAGTCCCGTTCGGTCCCTAAGCCGCCCCAGGACAATGGTCTCAGAAGCCACGGTGACCCAGACCTCATCCACCAATGAAGCCCAGCCGACTTCCAGTAAAAGAGGGGCTTCAACCACCACTACCTTAACCCCCTTCTCTCGGTATCTCTCAAGCTGAGCCTTTACCCTCTCACCCAGCCGGGGGTGCATTATCTGGTTCAGCCTTGCTAAAGATTCGGAGTTTCCAAATACTATCTCGCCCAGCTTCTTGCGGCTAATGTCACCATCGGGGGCAAGAATCTGCCGACCAAAGGCAGCCACCACTTCTTGCCATACCTTGGTATCGGACTTGAGGGTTTCATGGCCTATCTTATCGGCATCGATAATGACCGCCCCCAGCTCCGCCAGAAACTGAGCCACAGTGCTCTTGCCACTACCTATGCCACCAGTAAGACCGATAACCTTCATTATTACCTAACCCCAATCAGTCTAACTGTCCTTAGTTAGGTAGTCAAGAAAGAGTACAACAATATAAATAAGGTAATCAAAAGACAATAGGTAAACTAAATAGATACTGGGGAGGTATCATACTTGCCGATGACCAAATGCTGCCTCGCAGCGCAGTTAGAATCCAGTTAATTGCGTATTTGAAGCTCAAATCAGGTTTGTCACTTAGGGAAAGAGAAGAAGATGCCCGCACAAGCCTAGCCCCTGAAATTCAAAAAAGGATAGGCCTCCAGTCATAGTGGACATTCTTGGTCCACGCTCAAAGCCCTGATCATAAGCCAATATCATTGCCCTTCCATCTGGCATTATTCTTTCTTTTCTTTCTTTTAGTTTTTCTTTCACCTTTCACCTCCTAACCAAAGAATATTTGCGCTATTCTATAGGCATTTAGACTTACTGTTTTTACTCCATCTGCTACCTTTTCCAAAAGAACACTAGTAATTTTGTTGCCCTTCAGAGCAGTCATCTGTCCATATTTCTTATCTCTAATCAGCTCAGCTGCTTTTACTCCAAAAGCTGTAGCCAAGCTCCGATCATAAGCTACTGGAGTTCCGCCTCTTTGTATATAGTCCAGGGAAGAAACCCTAGTCTCAAGCCCTGTTTTCCTTCCAATGAGTTCTCCCAGAACATTTCCTATCCCTCCCAGTCCATATGTCTTTTCCTTCTTTGATATGTCAAAGCTGTGCTTTCCTACAGTTTTTCCTTCTAACTCTGTTCCTTCCGCCACGACTACAACGCTAAATGTTGTACCCCTTCGGTTCCTCTCTCCTAGCATTCGGCACAGTTCTTCTACCCCTTCCTCATCCAGAGGAATCTCAGGGATTAGGATTGCATCTGCTCCACTAGCCATGCCGGCAAAAGTGGCAATCCAACCTGTATGACGACCCATCACTTCAAGAAGCATTACCCGAGGATGGCTTTCTGCAGTGGAGCGAAGCCTATCTAGTGCCTCGGTGGCAATTTGGACAGAAGTTTGAAACCCTATGGTATAAGCGGTTTCTTTTACATCATTATCAATAGTTTTAGGTATCCCTACTACCGGCAGACCCATTTTATATAGTCGACTTGCACAGCTTAAGGTACCATCTCCGCCCAGAACCACTAATGCTTCTAATCCTAGTTTCTTAAATCCATCAAAAACTCGCTGGGGTCCTTTTTCAATTTGGAATGGACTCCACCTTGATGTTCCTAAGATTGTTCCTCCCCTGTCAATGATTCCCGAGGTATTGTGGCTATCTAATATCTTATTTTCATTATCAATGAAACCCCTCCAACCATTTCGAATGCCTATCACTTCATAGCCCATTTGGATTGCTGTTTTTGCAGTTGCTCTGATTGCAGCATTAATACCGGGGCAATCTCCACCTCCAGTCAGAATGCCGAGCTTTTTCGTCTCCTCCATTTTCAGCCTCCTTGCATTCAATAGCTATCTTAGTCTTATATGAGTGTCGTCTGCAAATAGCAGCATTCTTGCCGCCGGAAGTAACGGACGCTTGCGAGTGCATAGCCCTGGTCAATGACAGTACTATTATAGCTTTTTGTTGCTTCTACTGCCTTGCTCTATTGTCCATGTCCCACTCTTCAAATAAGGCAGTAGTATAGAGCACACATACGGGACTTGTTTGGTGTAATGATTGAAGTAGATAAGAATTTATAGCATTCTATAACTTGACAATAACATATAATAAGCATACTTTGTTTAGTGGATGGGTGAGTACAATGACAAAGCTAAAGCAAACCGAAGATGAACTGTTAGCTCATTTAAAAGAGCAAATAGGATTTCTATTACGTTCCGCCAATTCTTATGATAATGGATTTATAGGTGAGTCAAAGAGGCTAGCACTTACAATCCGTGTTCTACTGCATGATACTGGTAGTTCACCCTCTCTATTGACGCAGCTAGGAAAGAAAAACATTGGATTCTACGATACATGTATTGATTATAACCCACGCAACTTAGCTCCACATATGGGTTTGATAATGATGAAATTATCCACGGGGAGCGGAGCGGAATACGTTGCTCCGCTTGACAATCTTTCACCCCCAAGGATGAAAGGGAAGGTTAGTATTCATGATTGGTGGAATAAAATAGTTTTCAAAGACACCAGTGGTAACCTATTTACTAGAGGTGAAATAATCAAGACACTCGCAAACAAAGAAGGTGGGGCGCATGTTGACCCTGAGCTAGATGCAGATTATGTTAACCTTTCAAAGTTTAATTCACTAGGTTGGAAGTCCGTAGTCCGTAAAGGTGATGTAATAAGGGAGACAGACATCGGCAACCCAGTGCTTCCAAGCATGCGCCAGATTGCATTTGAGGTTATTAGAACACTTAAGGATGAGTTTCCCGACATATTTCCCGAGTAGTGAGTTACTCCCCTTTCACTTGTCCCAATTTACCCCTCTTCACATAGTCCTACTTACTC
>DAOWJG010000018.1 GCA_030640485.1 Dehalococcoidales bacterium
GAATTCAGTAACAACCGCGCCATCTATGCTGCCAGCGAAACCCCGGGTGAGGGCATCTATCGCTTCACTCTCGGCACCAGCACGGTGTGGGAGGGCATCGATAGCCCGGCTGGCGGGATGCTCAGGCAACTGGAAGTATCGGCTGAGGGCACGTTATACGCCACCAACTTTAAGACTGAAGGTGGTATGGAACGCTGCCTTAACCCTACATATTCACCAGGGCCAACATTTGAAACCGTAACCCGGGGGCTTGATGAGGGGGCTACGCTAACCAAACTGTGGCTACAGGGCAACAGATTGTGGTCAATTGACACCACCAATATCACACAAATGACCTTTACCGATAGCCTGACACTACCGATTACCCTTATTGCACCAGCTGACCAGGCACAAGGGGTGGGCACCATTGTTGATGACACTATTAGTGATGTTAGTCTTGACTGGGAGACACTGAAGGGGGCGACTAAATATGAGTGGCAGCTTGATGATGATACCGGCTTCTCCAGCGCCCCTGCTTTATTTGAGGGCGATACTAAAGCCAGTTCATCTCGGTTACCAGTACTTGAATTGGCTACCACCTACTACTGGCGGGTAAGAGCTACGGAGCCGATCCTAAGCCCGTGGTCAGATAAATGGTCTTTCACGACCGCTATGGTCAGTGAGGCTGCCAGCCCCGAGCTTATCAGCCCTGAAGCTGGTGCCACTGGGATATCACTAAGGCCCCTATTCCAGTGGAGCACTGTTGCCAGTGCCGAAGGCTACGAGCTGATAGTGTCTACTGAGGCTTCGCTTAACAACCCCATAATCCTGAAGATCGATGACTATGCTCTACTCGATACCGCCTGGGAGTGCAATATAGCCCTAGACTACGATACCACCTATTACTGGAAGGTCAGGGCCGTTAGCTCTGAAACCTATAGTGCCTGGAGTGAGGTTGGTACTTTCACTACTAAACAACCACTATCACCAGAGGAGCCAGCGCCACCACCTAAAGGTCTACCATCGTCGGAAGAATCGGTATCTTCGCCAGAAGGACCGCCATCCTCACCAACCACCCCCAACTGGGTAAAGTATTTAATGGGGGCTTTGCTCGCGGCTGTAGTCTCGCTGTCAGTTATTGTCCTGGTGCTGGTGAGAAAAATAAGGCGGCTCTAGCCCCTGACGGGGAATTAATTATAACTACTGATAAGAGCCCTGTATTCTGCGCTTATAGCTCAACGGCACCTTTATCAAGTAGAATTTCCATCACCCACCGGGCAGCAGTGCCAACAATATGACAACATTTATCAGGGTCGGAGTGGCCGCCGGCCTTTTCAAATTTAGCCAGCTCATCGGGGTCTAGAAGCCACCAGGTACGTCCGAAAAGCTGCCGTTGTATGTGGGGGCAGAGAATAGTCCCATACTCCTTCCAGAATCTGTCAGCGAGCAACTGAGGTGCTGGGAATGAAGCGAATAACGCATCTACATTGGTTTGCTTACGTTCTTGGGGTGACAATTTATCTACGGGGCGGCCGAAGAAATAAGCAAGAACTACTACTCCCCCGGATAGTGCCCCGCAGGTTCCTGAGAACTGCTCCGCCGTACCCCCGGATAGTGAGGTTGTCACCTTTACCACCACATCATCAATATCAAGAAGCTCGTGGACGGCAGCCACCGTAGATTGGGAGCAACTATAATTATTTTTTTCAAAATTAAAGCCCAGTTCGTATGCCTTATCTATTAGCTCTTGGTGAGACAAACCTTGGTATTTTTCTCTTACTTTCGCTTTGGTCATTCAAGTCAACTCCTTTCCAATTATTAACTTTTCATTATGCACCGTGGTTTTCCTTGTAGTCAAGTTCAAGAGAATCCAGTCCATCTCCCCCCGTAAGGGGGCGCAAAGGTGATGAAGAGTCTCCCAAATAGAAACTCAGTAGTTAAGCAGAAAGACCTGGGTGCTGGCGGGCAGGCTTGACCTGGTAAGAGACAGCTTGGGTTGGGGAGTGACCTGCTCCACTCCTGTCTCCTTGAGGAACCTTTCCACTGGCTCAAGCTCCCGGTTTAATACCTCGGTTTGGTAGTGCATCGGAATCACCACCTTCGGCTCAAGTTGACGAACTATCTCGGCGGCAATAGGGGCATTAATAGTGGACACGCCACCTACCGGGATTAGTAGTATATCTACGTTACCTAGCTCCTCCATCTGCTCGGCGGTAAGCATATGCCCCAGGTCTCCAAGATGACATACTGATATCTCGCCTACCTCCATGAGATAGACAGTGTTTTTACCCCGGTTACTGCCCTTTTCCCCATCATGGAAGGTAGCTATCCCGATAATTAAGACGCTGCCTATCTCGTACTCACCGGGTCCGGTAACCAGTCTCGGTTCACCGCTGATACCTTGAACATAGGAGTGCCCCGGGTGCTGGTGGCTTACCGTTACAATACGGGCGTTAGGTTTGCCCAGCGAGTAGCCCAAGCCAGGTGAATAGGGGTCAGTAATAACCGTGGTCTGATCCCCTCTAATTCTGAAGCAAGAGTGACCCAACCAGCTAATATCCATAATTCTATCCCTCAACCCAACTAAATATAGCACTAGACAGGTTCACGGGTCAATTGAAGCTTATAACCTTCCCACTTATGAGCTGCTGTGGCTTCTCCTGTTATTGCCTGGAATAGCCAAGAGCAGGCGGCGGTTTCATAATAGCGAAATTTTAATGAAATTTGAACGCTGTTTTTATGAGCGATTAACTCGGCGGTTTTATGATGACTATATGGGCAGTGATGATAATGATAAAAGGAGGACGATAATGATTAAAACCGCTATCAAAAGTGCCGATGGTATGGTCATGGTATTTGATGACAGGGGAGAACAAATCCCTCAATATCAGGGGCGATACGATGAGGTAAAGGTAAGCATTCTGAGAGATGCTCCACCGGAGGCAAGATTTGGCTGTTTCCCCGATGGCGAGCTGGAACTGAAGATAGTTCCCAGAGAGGAATGGTAGCCCTGGTGGCAGAACAGGATGCCAGTAACTAAGATTTTAGCGGGGGTGACATCCAGAAGGAATGGTATCGATATTTAACCAGTACAAAAGATTGACAAGCTGGAGAAAACGTGATACTGTGAAGCGGTCTTATAATGTCGAGCGGAGAACGGTTGCCATCTGGTAAATTATGCTGTTGGCATTGCTTGTTATCTGTGTAAAACGCAAGGTGGTGCTTTTTGTTGTGGGTGAACTAATGTTCGCCCTTTTTTGGGTAAAAACCAGCACTTATTTGAGATGGGCAACCTCACAATTAGCCTAACCCCGTTTATCTATTGAGTAGTTATCTAAAGAGGTAGACTGTGAAAGGGGCAAAGCATGACAGAGGATGAAGTCAAAGCCACTCAGCGGCCGGCCAGGGCGCGAGAGATAGCAGGGCGCATCTTCAGACACGAAAATGCCGTCCTCGCCATCGTTCTGGCAGTATTGATAGCGGTGATGGGAGTTGTCACTAAGGGGTTAACAGTTGCCAGGGCTAATATGATTAATGTTCTGTTACAAAGCTCCATCAGGGGGGTGGCTGCGATAGGTCAGTCCTTCGTTATCTTAACCGCTGGCATTGATCTCTCGGTTGGTGGAGTGGCACTGTTCACAGCAATTCTAGGTGGCTCAATGACGACTTTATCGCCGTGGCTAAATAGTGTTGGCCCTCCGGTGTCTCCGTATATGGTAATGCCACTCATGCTGTTGGTGGGGGCTGGTTGGGGGGTAGCCAATGGTTCATTAACCTCGCGCATTGGTATGCCGCCATTGATAGTAACCCTAGGGATGTGGGAGATATTAAAGGCGCTCGCCTTCCGAATAAGTGGGGGGGAGGACATGACCAACCACCCGGCCACTCTGGATTTCTTCGGATCGCATAGGGTCGTCGGGATGCCGGTGCCGGTCATCATTTTTATCGTGGTGGCAGTGGTTGCTTATTATGTTCTGCAATATACCCGCTTTGGTCGTTCCGTTTATGCCACTGGCGGTAATCCGGTAAGCGCCTGGCTTTCCGGTATTAACGTGAAAAGGATAATAATCGGCGCCTTTACTATTTCGGGATTTTTCGCCGGACTATCCGGTTTCTTAATATTAGCCCGTACTAGGTCGGCAAACATGAGTACCCTAGTTGGTCTTGAGCTGGACTCCATAGCGGCCGCTTCTATTGGCGGCATCAGTCTAGCTGGTGGCAGAGGTAACATTATTGGGGTGGTAATTGGAGCTCTAATGATGGGCGTTATCAAGAACGCCATGAGTGTAATGGGGGTAGACCCCTCTACCGAGGGTATCGTAACCGGAGCCATAATAATTGCGGCGGTGGCTATTGACTATATCCGTAGACGTTAGGCTACGAGTGGTATTGTTTCTCCGTGGTGTAAACCGGGTGACATTTTCCAGGGTATAGAAACCCTTAAAAAAGAGAGTCAATGAACTTGACGACGGTTAGTATAGTAGTATGTTACCTGAAGAGCAAGTGACCAAGCCATTTAAGGGAGCCTATTCGGGAAATCTAGTGTCGCTATATATTTAAGCTAGAGGAGCAGGCTATGGCTGAAATTGTAGAAGGACCAAAACCTGTTAGGATTACGGCACGAGAGACGGCGAGACGTTTCTTCGGACATGAAAACGCTGTCCTCGTCATCGTTCTGGTAGCATTGATAGCCGCCTTTGGCGTTATCACTAAGGGGGGGACACTCGGCAGGGCTAATATGACGAATATTCTGTTACAGAGCGCCATCAGGGGGGTGGCATCGGTAGGTCAGGCATTTACCATCTTAACCGCTGGTATTGACCTGTCGGTTGGTGGGGTGGGGCTTTTCACTTCAATGCTAGGCGCCTCAATGATGACGGCGGTCCTGGAGCAAAATATCGTTGGCCATCCTGTTTCTATATATATAGCAATGCCGGTTATGGTGCTGGCGGGTGCTGCTTGGGGAGCAGCCAATGGCACCTTAGTCTCGCGTGTTGGTATGCCGGCTTTGATAGTAACCCTGGGCATGTGGCAAATATGCAAGGGAACGTCATTTGTCCTAGGTGGGGGGAGGTATATTATTGACCTACCCGACAGTCTGAATTTCTTCGGGTTGGGCGATGTCGCTGGGATGCCGGTATTGGTCATTATTTTTATTGTGGTGGCGGTGATTGGTTATTTCATTCTGAATCATACTGTCTTTGGTCGTTCCGTCTATGCTACTGGCGGTAATCCGGTAAGCGCCTGGCTTTCCGGTATCAGTGTGAAAAGGATACTACTCATCGTCTATATGATTTCGGGAATTCTTGCTGGACTGGCTGGTGTCATGATGACAGCTCGTACTATGTCCTCTATGATGAGAACCCTGTCTGGTCTTGAGCTAGACACTATAGCCGCGGTTACGGTTGGTGGCGTCAGTCTAGCTGGCGGCAAGGGTAACATTATTGGGGTGGTGCTTGGAGTTCTCATCATTGGCGTTATTAATAATGGTATGAGCGTATTAGGGGCAACTATCACTGCCCAGGGTACTATAAAGGGAGGAATAATAATTGCGGCGGTGGCTATTGACTACTTGCGCAGGCGTTAGTCGGACACCGTATTAGTTTTATAGTGTAGTGTCCTTGACACAGAGTAGACCTTTAATTTAGTATACCCCTGCTGGAAACCGAAATGTAATCGGAGAGGGAGGTAGTGCCTATTGACGAAATAATGTCAGGCTC